>CALUZE010000007.1 GCA_944325235.1 uncultured Elusimicrobiales bacterium
GTGCCCGTGGTGGCCCATTGTTCCAGGTATTCGTTTTCGGCGTGTTGGGTTTCGGTGTTGTGGGAATTTTCTATATAAAAGATTTGCGGGCGGCGATAGGCCGGATAAATGATTTTAAAGCTGCCGGGGCCCGTACCGACGACGGGGGAATCCTGCACCATTTCCCAGGTGGACAGCCACGTGAACGTGCGGAAACTGACGGATTGGAACCGTTTGGAAGCGTAAAACCCGGCTGCCGCCAGGGCCACTGCCAGCACGCACAGCGCGGCGATGTTCATTTTCTTCAGGTGTTTTTTGGCGCTGCCTTGCAGCAGGCGGTTGGTGTACAACCCCGCAAAACACGCCAGGGCCGCCCCGTAGGCCAGCCACGCGCCTTTGCTTTCGGTAAAAATCAGGCCGATGAGCCCTGCGGCCAACAGCACAAGCAGGCTTTTTTGGCGGGTGCACAGGTATTGCGCGCCGGCCAAGCAGGAAGCAAAAATCACAAACGCGCCAAAGAAGTTCGGGTTGGCGTGGGTGGAAAATACCCGCCGCGTAAAGAACCCGCGCCAGGGCATGAAATCCACACCCGGAAAGAACCCGTCCGCCACCTGCACCAGCGCATAGGCAAACGAAATCCACGCCGCGGCCAAAATAAATTTGGTTAACGTTTTTACGTCCGCTTGCGTAAATTCACACGCCACCAGCAGCGTAATCCCGCCGTACATCAGCAGACGGATAAATTCTTCGGCCGCTTCCAGGTGGTAGGGGGCCAAAATAAACGAAAATACATTCCACGCCAGGTACGCAAACACCGGCAGCAGAAACAGAAAATTTTTCCGCGTAAACGGGCTTTTGCGTTCGGCGAGTTTCAGCCCCGCCCACAACGCAAACAGGATGACGGCCCCCATATGTAAAAGCGTCAGCTTTACCTGGGCGGTATCGTAGGTAGCCGTAAAAAAGGAAACGCTGACCAATAACCCCAGCCAACCCGTCACGTGCACGAGCGCTTGATGCAAAAAGGCCGTGGCACGGGTGACCGGCACCGCGGCGGGCGTTGGGGCGCCCGAGGAGCGGATTTTTTTGGCGGCGGAGCGTTTTTTGGCGGACATACAGTAATGATAACAAATTTATGGATAGGGCGTAGCAATCCCGCACAGTCCATGGGTCGGGCCGCGGCGTAAATTCCGGCCGTAACAACGCGCCGGTTGCAAAGAGTTGTTTTGTTTTTTTTTTTTTGATACACTAGTACTGGTTTTCGGGCTGCCCTTGATAGAACGGGTGATAAGCCTTTAAATCTGTCCAATAAGGAGCTTTTAATGAAACAGGGCTTTACTTTGATGGAATTGTTGGTAGTGGTGTTAATTATTGGCATTTTGGCCGCGGTGGCCGTGCCAAAGTATCAAAAAGCGGTGGAAAAAAGCCAATTCGTCAGCGGTTTTCCGCTGGCGCGCGCGCTGGAACAAGCGCAGGAAATGTATTGGATGGCCAACGGCAGTTACGCGCGGAGCCTATCCCAGCTGGACTTGGAGTTGCCTGCGGGGTGTACAACGTGTTCGGCGTATGGGACAGAGTCCTTGTGCTGTGGGCAAAACTTGATGTATCAGTTTAATTACGGCTGGCGCGGCGTGTTGGTAGCCAACTTTTGCCCGGGCAAGGCGCAGGCGGAAGATTCTATGGTTTGCAATTATGGGAGCTTGGCCTCTTATACCATCTATTATCAGCATGCGAGTGGTGACACTGCCCCTTATGCCGGTCAGCGCAAATGCACAACCGCAAGAAAAAAACATTTGTGTAATGCCTTTTGCGAGCAGTTTGGTTGTGATTAACTTGCTTTGTCAAACATAAAAATCCCCCGGTTCTGCCGGGGGATTTTTTAATTGTTAAGGGTAGAGCAAAGCTCCTGCCCCTGCTCGCTTACGGGCGTACATTCCACGGGCCCGCCGTCAAACGGATAGTACAGCGTGTAGAGCGTGTCCATCGCGTGGTTGCGCGCGCTGGCCTTGACGCCGCCGGGTTCCAGCAACAGTTCAAAGCCGGGGCAGGATAATTTTTCCGGGCTGATTTTTTTGCAATTTTTATAGTCGCGCAGCCACACGCGCGGGTCCACCCCCGGGCGTTGGGAATCTTTTAGCTGCTGGCGGGCGGCGTAGTCCAGCGCCGTCAGCACGCGCGAAAGCTGCACCTGGCGTTCTGTTTTTTGATATTGCGGCAACGCCACCGCCAACACAATTAAAGCCACAAACGCTAAGGCCAGCAATACCGACGAAAGCGTGATAAACGTAAGGGATTCTTCTTCGGGTTCTTCTTCCAGGGCGTCCGGGTCAAACTCCACCCGTTTGGATACTACCGCGCTGTGGCTGATACGGTCGTGCAGGGTGCGTTTTTTCTTGTCAAAGGCGGCGATAAAAAACCCGAAATAAAACGTAACGTTGGTGACCAGCTTGGAAAAAATACGCTCCGTCGCCTGCCAAAACGTCAGCCGGCGGCCGCGGCGGTCCACCACTTTAATGCCGACGATGATTTTGCCCACGCTGGCTTGCAGGGGCGAGCTTTCCAGCAGGGCGTAGTACAGCCAGATAATCACCAGCAGCACCAGCGACACGGAAGCGTTGTCCATCAGCTGGGCCAGCACCCAAAACAGAATGACGAACACCACCGCGTCAATCAAAAAGGCAAAAAATCGTTTCCATACGCTTGCATACATACCGCATACCTCCCGTACAAGTTACTTATAGTATACGGATTTGGGCGTTTTTCGCAAGAGTGCAAGCGGACTAGTTGGCGGTTTGGCAGAGGGGGACGTCTTGGGCTTGGGCGGCTTTTAACAGGTCGTACGGGTTGATTTTGATTTGCAGCCCTCGCAGGCCGGCGCTGACGTAGATGTAATCCCACAGGATGCAGTCTTCGTGGATGAAGGTGGGGAAATGCTTTTTCATACCCAGCGGGCTGCAGCCGCCGCGCATATAACCGGTGACGGGCACCAATTCTTTTACGTGCAGCATTTCGCAGGATTTGTTGCCGCTGGCGCGGGCGGCGGCTTTCATATCCAGCTCGGCCCCGCCGGGGATTACGCACACAAAAAAGCCCGTTTTGTCCCCGCGCAGTACGAGGGTTTTGTATACCTGGTCTATGTTTTGGCCCAGCGTTTGGGCCACGTGCACGGCGCTTAAATTTTCCTCATCCACTTCGTACGGGATGAGCTCGTAGGGAATGCCCAGCTCGTCCAAGTGGCGGGCGGCGTTTGTTTTGTGGATTTTGTTTTTCATAACGGGTTTTATAAATTATAGAATTTTTAGCGCGCGGGCGCGGCGCAAAAAAAGCAGACGGTTCAGTCCGTCTGCTTGGTAAAAGATGTGTCCAGGCTGCCCGTTACGGTTGGTCCGAGCGGTTGCTTGCGGCCAACCCGTACGCTACCGCCGTCCAGAACACCACAAAGAGCGGGAAGCGCGGATTGTAAAACCATTTGGCTATTCCGCCGCCCCACAGCGCCAACGCCAGCACCCCAATAAACACGAGCAAAACGCTTTTCCAATGTGCGGTAAACGCTTTAAAACCGCCGGCCAAGGAGGTGTCTGCCAGCACGGAAAAAAACACCGCCAGCAAAACGACAAACAGCCCGTAGCGCACCAGCGTAAGCAGCAAGAAAGCAACGGACACATACTGTGCCGTCTGCGCCAGCGATATGCCATATAAATTGAGCAAAATGGGCAATAGCCCATACACCAGGCGCAAGAGCGCGTAGGCCACGCACACCGCCGTCCAATACAAGAAAGGTGCTTTATGGTCCCACAGCTCTTTTGCTCCGGCCCAATACGGAAGCACCGCCAGCGCCATAAGCGAAAATACCGTGGCAATCACCTCGCCGGACAGCACAAACGCCGCGGCTGAGGCTTTGTCCGACCACTTGATCGCAAAGGCCAGCCAATTGCAAACCACAGGCAGCTGATTGAGAAGCGTAACGATTACTAACAGGATAATCAGCTTCCAGACGTCTCTTTTTAACCAAGTCTTCCACGTTTCTGTCATTTATAATCTCCGCAATAAATATTTTTTATTGTAGCATAAGCCGCGCGGCGGGGGCACGGCGCATTGGAATTGGGCAACAAATTTAGAGGCGGGAACCATAAGCCCCAACGACGTGGTGGGCCGCCAATCACCCGTAGCGCACCGTGCCGTGCTATTTGTTTTTTGGGCTTTGGCGGCCGGTTTTTGGGGGCCTTGGCGGCTTTCTTTTTATCCGCCGTCGGCTGCCGGGAAATTAGATGAAAATTTCGCGGGAATAAGGTATGCTGCCGTAACCGGCACATTGATTTTTAAAGCGTTTATTATTAAACTATTGGGTGCAGGACAAATTCCGAAAAGGGGATAAAAAATGAAAAAGGGTTTTACCTTAATAGAATTATTGGTAGTGGTGTTAATTATTGGCATACTGTCAGCCGTCGCATTGCCGCAGTATGAAAAAGCGGTGGAAAAAAGCCGCTGGGCGGAAGCCTTGTCCAATATCAGAGCCTTGGGAAATGCCGTTGAAACGTATATGCTAAGCAGCGGCGGAGAGGCGCCTACGGACATAAGCGCGTTGGACGTTTCCATCGGGACGCAAGTGTCGGGCTCGCCCCATGTGGCGTTGGCGGGCAAATTCCGCTACACGCTGGGAGCGTCGGGCGATGTGGTGGCCAATTGGGAAGGACGGAGCTCGTCGGAAAAGAACTATATGAACATTGTATATAGCGCCAAAGATCATGTGCTGTACTGCAAGCTGGCTTCCAAAACGACGAATTCAACGGCGTGGTCTATTTGCAAATCCTGGACGAATAATTGTTCTTCCCAAATTCATCCGAGCGGGACCAACTGCAACAGTTTTATTTGCTGCAAAATATAACAAGTAGCACGCAACGAAAAGAAGCGCTTGCAGCTGGTGCAAAGCGCTTCTTTTTTTTGTAATAAAAGCAACTATTTGGCTTTTTTGCCGCCCGCTTTTTTTGTTTTGGCGGTCGGCTTTTGGGCCGGGGCGGCTTTCTTTTTGTCCGCCGCCGGCGCGTGAAGCTTTTGTTCCGGGTGTTCGGCCAAAAATTTGTCCACCGCCTCTAATTCCGGCTTTAGGTATTTGCCGGTGTAGGACTTTTCGCACGCGGCCACCTGCCGCGGCGTGCCGGCCACCACAATCTGGCCGCCTTTGTCGCCGCCTTCGGGCCCCAGGTCAATAATCCAGTCCGCCGTTTTGATAACGTCCAGGTTGTGCTCAATAATCAGCACGGTGTTGCCTTTGTCGGCCAGGCCGTGCAGCACGTGCAGCAGTTTGTCAATATCGGCAAAGTGCAGCCCGGTGGTGGGCTCGTCCAAAATATACAGCGTGTTGCCCGTCCCCTTGCGGGAAAGTTCGTCCGCCAGTTTGACGCGCTGGGCTTCCCCGCCCGAAAGCGTGGTGGCCGCCTGGCCCAGTTTAATGTACCCCAGGCCCACGTCGTTTAATGTCTTTAAATAGCGTTTGATTTTGGGAATGCTGTCAAAAAATTCCAGCGCCTGCGACACACTCATATCCAACACTTCGGCGATGTTTTTGCCTTTGAATTTTACTTGCAGCGTATCTTCGTTAAAGCGTTTGCCGCCGCATTCTTCGCACTTGACGTAAATGTCGGGCAGGAACTGCATTTGGATTTTTAAAATCCCGTCGCCCTGGCATTTTTCGCACCGGCCGCCCTTTACGTTAAAGGAAAACCGGCCCGGCTTGTAGCCGCGGCGTTTGGCTTCGGGCATTTCGGCAAACAAATCGCGGATGTGCGAAAACACGCCCGTGTACGTGGCCGGGTTGGAGCGCGGCGTTTTGCCGATGGGGCTTTGGTCCACGATGATGACTTTGTCTATATTTTCCATTCCCTTGATGGCTTTGTGTTTGCCGGGGGCGTCTTTGGCGCCGTAGAATTTTTGCGCGAGCGCTTTGTACAAAATCTGGTGGATGAGCGTACTCTTGCCCGAGCCCGATACGCCCGTGACGCAGATAAATTTGCCCAGCGGGAATTTGACGTCAATGTTTTTTAAGTTGAACTGTTTGGCGCCGACAATTTCCAAAAATTTGCCGTTGCCTTTGCGCAGTTCTTCGCGCGGCAAAATCATCCGCCGCCCGTTTAGGTACGAGGCGGTGAGGGATTTTTCGTCCCGCAAAAAGTCCGCCGTCGGTTCCGCAGCCACAATCTGGCCGCCGTTTTCGCCCGCGGCGGGGCCGAGCTCCACCACGTAGTCGGAAGCCAAAATGGTGTCCTTGTCGTGCTCCACAATGATGAGCGTATTGTCCAAATCGCGCAGGTTTTTCAGGGTTTCAATCAGGCGGTCGTTGTCGCGCGAGTGGAGGCCGATGGTCGGTTCGTCCAGCACGTACAAAACGCCCGTTAAGCCCGAACCGATTTGCGTGGCCAGGCGGATGCGCTGCGCTTCGCCGCCGGAGAGCGTTTGGCTCTTGCGGTCCAGCGTCAGGTAGGAAAGGCCCACACTGTCCAAAAAGTCCAGGCGGGAGCGGATTTCTTTTAAAACGTCTTTGGCGATGATTTTTTCCTTGTCCGACAGGTGAATTTGGTCAAAAAACGCTTTGGCGGCCGATACCTGCATGGCCGTAATTTCGCAAATGTTTTTGCCGTCCACGCGCACGGCCAGGGCTTCGGGTTTTAAGCGTTTGCCCTGGCAGGTGGGGCAGGTGATTTCGCGCATAAAGCGGGTGTAGACTTCTTCTTTTACAAACTCGCTTTCGCTTTCCTGGTAGCGGCGTTTTAAGTTGGTAATCACGCCCTCAAAATCCTGCTCGCCGCCCGAAATGAGCGACGTGTAGCTCGCCCCGCCCGTGCCGTACAACAGTAAATCGCGCTGGGCTTTGGAAAGTTTGTTCCAGGGCGTGTTCATATTGATGTGGTTCTGGCGGCAGACTTGTTTTAAAATGTCGTAATAGTACCCGCTCCAGGAGTTTTTCCAGCGGTGTGTGCGCGTGGTGACGGGGTTGTCCCACGCGGCGATGGCGCCCTCGTTGATGGATAACGTCGGGTCCGGCACCACGAGGTCTTCGTCCACTTCTATCTTAAGCCCCAGGCCGTTGCAGTCCGGGCAGGCCCCGTAGGGGGAATTGAACGAGAACAGCCGCGGCTCCAGTTCGGAAAACCCGATGCCGCAGTGGGCGCAGGCGTTTTCTTCACTGTACGTAAATTCGCGCGGTTTGTCGCCTTCTGTTTCCAGCACGTGCACCAGGCCTTTGGCGTATTTCAGCGCCGCTTCCAAACTTTCCACCAACCGTTCGCGGTCAAATTCTTCCACAAAAATTTCGTCCGTCACCAGTTCAATGGTGTGCTTTTTGTAGCGCTCCAGGGTGGGGGTGTGGTCCAGCGTGATGACGGTGCCGTCCACGCGCGCTTTTACGTAGCCTTCCTTCTTAAATTTGGCGAACAGTTCCTCGTACGTGCCGGCGCGGCCGCGCACCACGGGGGACAAAATATAGACGGTTTTCTCGTTAAACTTTTTTAAAATATCCTGTGCAATGCCCTGCACGCTCCAGGATTGCACTTCCCGGCCGCACTGGGGGCAAAAGCGGTGCCCCACGCGCGCAAACAAGAGGCGCAGGTAATCGTAAATTTCCGTAACGGTGGCCACGGTAGAGCGCGGGTTTTTGGAAGGGTTGCGCTGTTCAATGGAAATGGCGGGGGAAAGCCCTTCAATGTGTTCCACGTCCGGCTTTTCCATCAGTTCCAAAAACTGGCGGGCGTAGGCGGACATACTTTCCACATAGCGGCGTTGGCCCTCGGCGTAAATCGTGTCAAACGCCAGCGAGCTCTTGCCCGAGCCCGAAAGCCCCGTGACGACGACCATTTTGTCTTTGGGCAGCTCCACGGTGACGTTTTTTAAGTTGTGGCCTTTGGCGCCAATTACTTTGATGCTTTTCATAACACAAAACCTTCCTACACAAAAAACAAAAATCAGGCGGGAAAATCGCAAAAAGAAATGCCTTTTTCCTCTAAATAAATTATATAATTTATTCATCACTTTATCCCGGAGCGCGTATGAAAAAACCGCTTAAATTTTTGCTCTACACGTTGGGTGCCCTGCTGTCCGTCGGCATTATTGCCGTAATGGTCTACCAGACGCGGGACAGTTTCGTAAAAATCTGGCAGGGCGTCAGCACCCGCTACCTGCTGCTTTCGCTTTTATCTTCCGCTTTAATCTATATTTCTATGGGCATGAGCCTGTACGAAGTGCTGCGTATTATGGGCCGGCGCATCAGCAAAGGGGCCGCCATCGGCATTGCGCTGGTGTCCACCACCGTCAACTATGTGGTGTCTTCGTTGGGCGTCAGCGGGTTTGCCCTGCGCGCGCATCTTTTGAACCGCCGCCGCGTGCCGTTTGGTATGTGCGTAACGGCCAGCATCGTCATTACGGTGCTGCTCTACTTTGTGCTGGCGGTGATTATCTTCCAGGGGTCTATTTTGATGTTTTTTAACTCCTCGGCCACCACAATGCAAATCGTCAAAAACTTCCTGCTGATTGTGGCCATGTGCGCCGTGTGCGTGCTGATTACGGCCTTCCTGTTTAACAACGAATGGCGCTCCAAATGGCTGCGCAAAACGTTCCGGATGATTAACAAAGTGCTGTACCATATTTTCCGCGCGCTGATTCCCAAAGGCAAGTACGACGCGTTTATGGACCAGCTGGACGAAGGAATAGATTTAATCCACAAAAAGAAAAAGAAACTGACGATGACCATCGTCTACGTGTGTGCGGACTGGCTGTTTACGATGTTGGTGCTGTATTTTGCCTTCCGCGCGGTGGGCATCCACATTACGGCCGGCGTGCTGGTGGCGGGGTTTGCCGTCGGGATGGTGACGACGCTGATTCCCATTCTGCCCGGCGGATTGGGCGCCATGGAACTGGCGATGACGGCCGTCTACTCCCAGATGGGCATTAATTGGGATTCCGCCCTGATGGCCACGCTGATTTACCGCGTGGTGTATTATGTGCTGCCCGGCATTGTGAGCATTTTTATTTATTGGGGGCTGCAGCTTTCTTCTCCTGCGGCTCCGCGCAAGAAAAAAACCCCCAAAGGAGTTACCCCATGAAAGAACGCATCAACGAACAAGTGCCCAGCGTGCGCCCCAGCTGTTATGTGCATAAAACGGCTGTGCTGATTGGCGACGTGACGCTGGGGGAAAACGTATCCGTCTGGCCGTGCGCCGTGCTGCGCGGCGATATTGCCGCCATTACGGTGGGGGATAATTCCAACATTCAGGAAAACGCCTGCCTGCACGTCAACTACAACGCCCCGTGCATTTTGGGGCGCGGCGTGAGCGTGGGGCACGGCGCGGTGGTGCACGGCAGCAAAATCGGCGATAACTGCCTGATTGGCATGAACGCCGTGGTGATGGAAAGCGAAATCGGCCCCAACTGCATTATCGGTGCGGGGGCGGTGGTAACGGCGGGCAAAAATATTCCCGCGGGTTCGCTGGTGCTGGGTGTGCCGGCCAAAGTGGTGCGCAAGCTGGAGGAGGACGAAGTAAACGCCGTCATCCGCAACGCACACGAATATGCGGACGCCATTTTGCTCTACAAAGACCATTGCGAAGAAATTTAAGTATGAAGAAAGTCCTTTTGATAGAAGATTCCAAAGTCTTGGGCACCGCGCTGGTGGGCGCTTTGAAAGTGGAAGATATTGACGCCCACTGGGCCGATAACGGCGTAAGCGGCGTGCAAATGGCCAAACAGCTCAAGCCCGATTTGATTTTGCTGGATTTAATGCTGCCCAAACTCAGCGGTTTTGACGTGTGCAAACTGCTCAAGACCGACAACGCCACCTGGCGCATACCGGTGGTGATTATGTCCACCCTGACGGATGACCAATCGCGCGACCGTGCCACCGAGGCCGGGGCCGATTACTTTATCCCCAAGCCGTACGACTTGGCCGCCACGATGGGCGAAATAAAAAAACTATTAAAAATCTAACCCGGGAGAAACCTATGGCCGCAACCAAACAAAAAACCGCCAAACGCGCCGCGGGCACCGCCAAAAAAGCCAAACCCGCCGCCAAACTGAATTTGCACGCATTGGAAGAAATGCTGGAAGAAAACCGCCCTTCCGAAGTGCTGGAAAAACTGCTGGCCGTGCGCAATAAAGACGCCGCCGCCTGGTTCTTGACCGGCGAGGCGCAGCGCCAGCTGGGCTCGTTTGAAGGCGCTTTAAAGAGCTATGCCGTCGCCCTGCAGACGGCCGAAGACGCCGAAACCCGCATGGACGCTTTGCTCGCCATGGCCGCGTGCTACCGCACGCTGGGGCACTCGGCCGCCGCTTACGAACTGGCCGAGGACGCGCTAAAAATGGCGCAGGAATTGGAATACGACGAATTTACCGTGCGCGCCATGCAGGAAATGGGCATGGCGTTGCGCGCGTGGGGGCGGCTGGAAGAAGCGTTGGATTTGTTGGACGCGGTGTTGGCCGCCTATACGCAGCTGAAAGACTACGCGGGCATGAGCTTTATCCACTGGGCCAAAGGGGGAATTTTCCGCCTGCAAGGCCACTTTGCCGAAGGCATCGCCCAATTTAAACAAGCCATTCAACTGGCCAAAAAAGCGGGCGACGACATCAGCCTGGCGTATGGTCACTGCGGTTTAGCCGGCATCAGCCGTATTTGCGGCAAGATTGACGATTGCGTCAAAAATTACAAACTGGCCGAAAAAATCTTCCGCAAGAGCGAAGATTTGTTCGGCAAAGCCTACACCAACTGCGGCCTGGCCAACGGCCTGCGCCAGCAGGGCAAATACGACGAAGCCCTCCGCCACTACAACGTGGCCGACAAACTCTATTCCGCCATTAACGACACGGTGGACTTGGGCTTTGTAAAGTGGGGCCGCGCCGATATTTTAAAACGCAAAAACAAAATGGCCGCCGCGCTGAAAGACTTGCAGGAAGCGCGCGAACTGTTTGACAATTCCGACGAAACCCGCGGCCAGATTTTGACCAAGCTTTCCCTGGCGCAGGTGCTGTATGCCCTGGGCCAGACGCAGGAAGCCGAAGAACTCTACGAGGCGGGCGTATCCCAGGCCCGCGCCGAAGGGCTGCATACGTATTTGGAAAGCTATACCTGATGGGCCCGTTTTCCGGCGGATAAAAAACGCCTGGCAACGGCCAGATTAAGGGTTGAAATTTGCCGGAAGATTTCTTATGCTAATAATTAGGTAGATATGCCTTAAAAATGAGGAATCATATGAAAAAAATTCTATTTTTATTGTTAGGCGCTCTGGGCGTTGCCCTGCCCGCCGGCGCCGCAGAACAAAAGATTGAAATGGTTACCTATTTTCCGGTACCTTACGTGGCGTACAGCCACATCAAACCCACGAAGCAATTGGACGTGGGTACGGCCACCGCGTGCGAAATGAACCTGGGCTGTGACGAAAGCGGCACGGTGGGATTATTCCCGCTGTATGTGACGAACACCTTGAACCTGAATAAAGGGCGGATGGATTTTAATTCGGCCGCTGCGGTGTACAGTTCGGTTATTAAAATGGGGGACGGTTACGGTGCGGCGAACCTGGACTTTAACCAAAACTTGCGCATTGGCACCCTGAACAATGGCTATACCTTGGAAACGGACCAAACCACTGTGGATGTGCTGAATTTGTTCCCGGACCAGATTAAAAACTCCTTCCCCAGCTGTGCCGCCGTGGGCGGAACGGACAGCATTTCGTGGCAAAAACTGAAATTAAATAAGGCGGAAGAAACCTATTTGGTGTGCGGAAACGCAACAGAGCTGCCGTGTGACGGTTCCAAAAAACAGGCCTGTCTGTATCCTCCGAATGAGGGGGTACCAATTACAGATGATAAGGGTGTTACCACAGAAACCAAGCGCGGTTTCTGGGATCTTGCCACATGTGAGTGCACCTGCCCCAGCTTGTATTTTTTATCGGATAGTGGCTCCTGTGTCAGGATGTCTCTGGAGGCCGCCTGGGGTAAGTGTGAAGGAAAACAAAAAGAATATATGGCTTGTATTTCTGCTTCTTCTACTTCGCCGCCTTATGATGACATCCTGCATGTGCGCGGTTTTTGGAATAGAGAAACCTGCACGTGTACGTGCCCGAAAGATTCTGCTTTCAGTCCCGACGTCGGGTGCATTCCGATTAGGGTTAACTTCGATGGCACCGGCGGTGGTATGAAGACAGTTGTCGGAGGCGGCAGCACCGGCGGTAGTACTGGTGGTAGCACCGGCGGTATTACCATCAGACCCGGTGGTTCGCTAATTGGTGGTGACGGAACTGGCCTCGTGCAGCCCGGTGGTACGCTGGTTGGCGGAGGTACCGGAACCGGCACAGGAATCGGAACTGGTACTGGTACTGGAACCGGCACTGGAACCGTTAATACGGGCATCGTCGCTCAACCGATCGGTGGTGGAACTGGTTTAAAGCCTGTAACGCCCACTATTGATATTTCCAAATAAATTGTAAAAGGCCCTGTTCCTTACGGACAGGGCCTTTTTATGGCAAAAAAATACCCCGGAATGTTCCGGGGTATTTTAGTTAAGTTCAATTAGTTGATTTCTTTAATTTCTACGTCAAAGGTAAGTTCTTTGCCGGCCAGCGGGTGGTTGAAATCCAACACCACTTCTTTATCGGTAATTTCTTTCACCACGGCGCGGAACGTATGCCCCGCATTGCTGGCGCCCACCATATCGCCTACTTTCAGGTGTTCGGCCCCGGCGATGGCCTCTTTCGGCACGCGGCGGATGGCTTCCGGCAGCACTTTGCCGTAGCCTTTTTCCGGCGAAACTTTTACGGTTTTCTTGTCGCCCACTTTCATCCCGGTCAGTTCTTCTTCCAGCCCCGGGATAATGTGCCCCGCTCCGTGCACGTATTCCAGCGGGCCGCGGCCGGCGGAGGTATCGGCGGTTTTGCCGTCTACCGTAAGGGTATAGTCAAATTTGACTTTGGAACCTTCTTTAATCATTTTTTTCTCCTTTTGCCGCAGGGGTCCTGGGCGATAATATGGTATATTGTAACAGTTTTTGGCGTTTTGCGGAAATATTCTATTTGCAAAACCCCCGCCTCTCACAGGCGGGGGTGCCAACATGTTGGTTTTGGGGGAAAGTTCCCCGGCCGGCTATACCGCCAGTATGCCTGTTTGGCCGCACCTTGGCAAGGCCGAAAAAGGATTAGTTCGCGCGCTTGCCGCCACGGGCCCGCATACTCCATAAAAAAGCCGCCCCCGCAGGGGCGGCTTGTATCCAAAACAATCCGGCGTTATTCGTTGCCGAAGATGGTGTTTAACTGCCGGTTGACGCGGTAGAATGTGGCGCATTTGGGCATGTCTTTCAGCCGTTTGGCGCCGATGTACGTCATGCAGCTGCGGATGCCGCCCAAAATGGCCAAAAGCGTGTGCTCAATCGGCCCGCGGAACGGAATTTCCACCACTTTGCCTTCGCTGGCGCGGTATTTTTTCATCCCGCCGTAGTGCTTGTCCTGGGCGTATTCGGAGCTCATACCGTAGAATTTTTTGTATTGTTTTTCTTCAATGCGCAGCGCGCAGGTTTTGTCGTCAATCATTTGCACTTCGCCCGTTTGGAAGGATTTGGTGCACATATCCCCGCCGCTTTCGGTGTGGCCGGCCAGCATACCGCCCAGCATCACAAAGTCCGCCCCGGCGCAGAGGCTTTTGCAAACGTCACCGGGCACGGTGCAGCCGCCGTCGGCGCAAATCATGCCGCCCACGCCGTGCGCGGCGTCGGCACATTCAATAACGGTGGAAAATTGCGGCCGCCCCACGCCCGTCAGCTTGCGCGTGGTGCACACGGAGCCGGGCCCGATACCCACTTTGACGATATCGGCCCCGTTTAAAATCAGGTCTTCGCACATATCGCCGGTCACCACGTTGCCGGCCATAATCAGCGCTTCCGGCCAGGCCTTGCGGACCTTGCGGATGTAGTTGATTAAATACGGGGAGTAGCCGTTGGCTACGTCCACGCAGATGTTGGAAATCAGCCCGCTTTGCATCACGTGCTGCAGTTTGTCGTAATCCGCGTCCGACACGCCGGAGCTGACAAAGAGCAAATCGTTATTGCCGAATTCTTTTTGGTTGTCTTTTAAAAAGGCCAAGAGGTCTTGCAAACTGTAATGTTTGTGCAGGGCGCTCATTAAATGCTGTTTTTGCATTTCGCGGGCGATTTCAAACGTGCCCGTGGTGGCCATATTGGCGGCTACCACGCCCGTGCCTTTCAGGGTGCGCGGACACCACTTGAACGCATATTCCCGTTCCACAATCACTTCCGAGCGGGACGCCAACGCCGAGCGTTTGGGGCGCAGCAGTACGTCGCAGTAGTCCAGCTGGATATCGTCATAAATTCTCATATACCTCTCCTTGCAACACAAATAGGCGGCTTTTTCGGCTCAAACCGTTTTATATCATACAAAATTTATTTTTTCCCGGGGGATTTGCCTTTGCAGCAGGGGTGTTTTTTAGCTATAATGGGTATTGTAATTGCGAGCAAAAAAACTATACTTTTATAAATGGAGTTTTTTATGAAAAAAGGGTTTACCTTAATTGAATTGTTGGCCGTTGTGCTGATTATGGGCATTCTGACGGCGATTGCCCTGCCGCAGTACCGGCGCAGCGTGGAACGCTCCCGCGTGGCGGAAGCGCTGCAGATGCTGCCGGCGATTTTTGACGCACGGGACCGCCTGGTGGTTGAGCGCGGGTGGAGCTGGCCGTTGGGGAGCAATGCGTCCAACTTGTCCTTTTCCAAATTGGATATTGATATGAAAGGCAAGCAGGTTTCCAATACCGTCTGGGAAACGGAAAATTTTAAGTACGATTTAAACACGCGCTGTGCCGGCCGTTTGTGCGCGGTGGGGATTACTTATGTGTCCGCTCAGTTTTTGCGCGGGTTATACAAAGGGACCACCTTGTATTACCGCAACGGCACGATGAGCTGTTGCCCCGGCAGCGTGCAAGATGCCTGTGAGCGCTTGAACATTTCGCAATCTGTCTGCCAAACAACTATTGTAGGAAACCCCGCACTGGGCTTATAAAAGGAACGGATATGAAACAGAACACAGGTTTTACGTTAATTGAATTGTTGACGGTGGTGTTGATTATTGCCATCCTGTCCGGGGTGGCGCTTCCCCAATACCGCAAAGTAATTGCCAAGGCGCATATGTCCGAGGCGGAAGCCATGGTGCGCACGATTTACGATTCCAGCGAACGTCTGGCGGGGGAATTTGGCTATCGGTCGTATGCGGCGCTGGTGGCGGACAAGGGCAGTGCCAACTATTCGTTTGCGCGTATGGATATGTTTGATCCGTCCGACCTGCCGGGAAAGTGCACCTTGCAAAACAGCGGAACGGAAATGCATTGCCCGCCGAATTTCCGCTATAGTCCGCTGGTTTCGGCCAACGGCACACAGTATGTGGCGGCTAAAAAAATAAATAATCCCTACGCCGGGACGTTAATTTTGTTTGACCGCAATGCCCAGCAGCTTTATTGCCAAAATCCGACCGGCGACGCGGACGCTTGTGACGTGTTCGGCTTGGATACGGTAAGCGGCGTAAGCTATTAGGAGCAGATATGAAAAAAGGTTTTACATTGGTGGAAATTTTGGTGTCCGTAATGATTGTGACGATGCTGGTGGCCATGGCCGTGCCCATGTATGAAAAAACGGTGGAAAAATCCCGCATGGCCGAGGTGCGCACGTTGCTGAAAGAAATTTACGAAGCCAAAATGCGCACGTTGGATGCAGCGGAGAAAGACACTTTTTCCTCCGGGTTGTTCGGGTTTGAGTCGCTGGATATAGCCCTTGTGTGCGTTAACCCTTCTACGGGCAGCCGGATGACGCGCTGCACCGGGTCGGACATCTATACAAAAGATTTTAAATACTCGCTTTTGCCGACAGGTTATCCCAATGCCGTTTGCGCGGTGCGCCGCAAAGGGGACAATGCCGGGGTGGCTTTTTTGTATGTGGGAGAAGAAGGCGCCGTCAACGGCGAAAAATTCTTCTGCAACAACGGCTCCTCGGGCGGCTCGTGCGATGCATACGGGTTGGATTCCACCGGCTCCGCGTGGTGCACGCTGTAAACGAAATTTGTCCGTATAAACCGGGTTGGCTTAAGCCGCCCGGTTTTTTTATGCCCGGTTCCCTTGGCCTTGTATCTGCTGCCGGCGGAATACACGCGGCAGGCCACTCGTCTTTTGGTACATAAAAACCCCCGGCCGTCGGGCCGGGGGAAACATGAAAACAAGTGGAACATTAAAATAATTCGCCGGGTTGGGCTTGCTCCTTGGCTTTTTTATCCAGCCGTTGCATTTCTTCTTTCAGCCGGTCCGGGGGCACCTTGCCCGCTTGCATGAGCAAGGTGTGAAAATACGCCGGCGTAAACTGCTTGCCCCATTTTTTGGCAAAATAGTCCCGCGTTTCTTCCAACGTGTTTAAACCGTATACCCAGCTGGCCGCTGCACCCGGGTGCGCGGATACGTCTTTCAGCAAGGTTTCGGCGTCCTGCTGGTCAAAGCCGTTTTCTTCCGTCAAAAAGTGCATCGCGTCGGCATAGGAATATTGCTTGGTTTGCAGCTTCACGTCCACCAGCGCGGCGGCCGCGCGGCGGTATTGGGTCCAGGCCAGGAACAGGCGTTCTTCGTCCGTGGCCATATAGCCGCGTTGGGCGGCCAATTGCTGGGCATAGGCGCTCCAGCCGTTTGCCGTCGTGGCCGAAGGATACAAGCGGCGAATGGCGGACAGTTGGCTGCCGGAGACCGTTTGGTAATAGCGCCCCGGCACCAGCTCGCCGCTGATCAGCAGCTTGCGGGTGGGGGTGTTAAAATCCCGCTGGAGCTGTTCCTGTCGGGCCAGTTTGTTGCCGGACGGCAGGCGCAGAAATAAATCCGTGGTGGGCGCGTATTGGTTGCCAAACGGCGGCACGAACAGGTACGCCCGGGTGTACGCGTAAAAGGCCGGCAGCGGTTTGACCGAGAACGAAAGAGGGGCGGCCGGCAGGGTACCGTCTTGGATGAGTGTTTCGGCCAAGGTTTGCGCGTCCTGTGCGAAAGCGGCCGTCCAATTGCGGCTGGCCGGAACGGTCGGCATACGCTGGGCGGCTTTATAAAAATCCTGGGCCGTGGGCGGCACAAATTTGCCTTTTTTGGCTTTCTTTTGGGGTTCCTGCGGCAGGGGTTGGACAGACGGGTCCGTGTTTAAATCATCCACCACGGTCACTTGTTCGTCGGCCGTTTCCAGCGCAAAAGGTTCCAGGGCTTGGGCCAAGGCTTCTTGGGCGGAGCGGAAATTCTTTTCCAGCCGCTTGGCCAGTTTTTTGGGTTTTTGCGTCAGCTGGTAGCGGTTGGCCAGCACGGTGCGGTAGGCGTCTTGCCCCAAACGGAAATCCTGCGGGGAGTCCTGCTGGGAAAATTGCTTAAACAAATCAAACAGTTGTTTGATGGCTTGTTTGGCTTGCCGGGCGTTTTGTTTGGTTTGGGCGATGGACACATCGTCCTCCACGCCTTGCAGCAGGAAATCGGTCACTTCGTCAAACGCCAGGTAGGCATAATAGGCCTTTTCCATCGCCAGTTGGGCCAAGTAGGCGGGGGGCTGAACCAGGTTCTGTTGGGCCTGGAGAGCCACCTGCGGCAGGGCGCCGATACGGGCGGTTAAATCGGCCTTTTGCTGGGCAGAAGACGTCGTCTTTTTAAGCATTACGTCGTACACGGCGTCCAAGGCCTGGGCATAGTACAGCGGGTTGTTTTCCAGGCGGTTTTGTTGGAGGCTCCACATATCGTCCGCCAGGCTGTCCTGCAGCAGCTGCAGGTCCGTTTGGTTGGCGGGAGAAAGCTGGGCGGGTTTTATTTCGTCCACGGTTTCCTGCACGGCGCGCAAGGCGTTTAGTGCGGCGGCCTCGGTTTGGGCGGAGCGGTCGTTCAGGCGGGAATTGGCCGACGAAAACCCCAGCCGCGTAGCGCGTTCGGGGAAGAAAGACAACGTGACCGATGCGTAGCGGTTGGCGGCATCGGTCAGGCGGTTGTCTTCAATTAACGTATCAATACTTTCAAAATCAAAGGCGGCTTGGGCCTTGGCGGCCGGGGCGGTTATTAACAGCCCCAGGCCTAAAAGCGCAGTACAGCATACAAATTTGTTCATAATGCGATTATTTCCTTTCCAAAAAGCGGAGTTCAAATTTTACTTGTTCCGTCAAGTCCGCCACGTGTTGCAGGCGTTTTTGGGTGCGCTGCAGCCGGCTGAAGGATTTCTCCATCTTTTTGCGCGCTGTGGCGGCGTCTTTCGTTTGGTGATGGTCCGTCAGCAGGCCGTAAATTACTTTGTTTTTGGCGTATTGCTGCTGCTGATGGGGCAGGACGCTTTGCAATTTTTGCTGTTCTTTATTTAAACTGTTTAACATCCGTTTGTAGCGCGCAATTCGCTCGGCCTTCGTCGGAATGACGGGGGCTTCGTGGGCTTGGATGCGGCGCAGCGTGGCGGGGTTTTTTAAGTACGGGTCCAGCGCAACGGCCTGCAGGTCGGCGTAGCGTTTGTCCAACAGCAGGTCGTAAAATACCGGGCGGCTGGCAGCCGGCAACATTGTGCTGAGGGTGTTGATAGCCGTCCATTCGTCGGGCGTCGGTTTGCGTTTGGCCGGCGCGCGCGAGAGCATTTTGCTAAGCAAATTATTTAATTCTTCCCCGGCGTAGAAAACCAGCATTTGGCGGGCTTGCGGGGTAACTTGATAGGAGCCGTAAGGCATCAGTGTGGGCATTTGCCCGTTATGTTGGCGCAGGTAAGACGAGAAGGTGGTGTAGCCCAGCATTTTATTTAAATGTGCGGCATGCTGCAGCAATATGTTTACTTCGTAATAATAATCTTGCGTGATTTGCTTGGTAACGGAGCGGTTTTTCCAGTGGGCGTATACGACTTGCTTAAATAGACCGTAAAAATCGGCCGCGGGTTTGCGCAGCGTGGGGGCCAAAATGGCTTGCACGCGGGCGGTGGTGGCATCGGTTAGGGGGCGTAACGAACGCAGGTTGATAGTGGTCGTCGTTTGGGCGGGCTTGGACTGGAGTGCCTTGGCCTGGGCCAACGAAAGCCCTTCGGTCAGTGTCTGGGTGGGCACTTTGACGGGGGACGTTACCCGCGGGCGGAAAATCCCGTATATTTTGGTAAAAAACGTTTTGGCAGCGGGCATCTGGCAGTATGCCGGTGCGGTAAACAGCGTGACCATCCCAGCCGAAAGCAGGATGGATTTAGCGGTGCGAGAGATGTTTTTCATAAGTTTGGTTCCTATTGTATGAGAAAGGCGGCAGGGCCGGTATGAACGGCAGGGGCCTTACTTGTATTGTAATGTTTGCGCGGGGGGATTGTCAACTGATTTTACCGATTGCCAGCCGGGGGAAAATTTGTTACAATAAATTATCTTCAAAACGGAGCAGCCCCTCCGCGGGGCGTTTACCCGAACCTCCGTTTTTGCTATAATCTAATCATAAACCCTTTCGGGCCATTAGCTCAGTTGGTAGAGCAGACGCCTCTTAAGCGTAAG
>CALUZE010000008.1 GCA_944325235.1 uncultured Elusimicrobiales bacterium
CACCAACATACTGCGCTCCTTGTTAGAATTCTTCATTGAATTTGTCGTCAAATAGTTTTTTGATGGCTTCAAAAGCTTCTTTTTCGTCCGAGCCGTCGGTGGTCAGCTGTACGTGCGAGCCGAATTCCGCCGCCAACATCATCACGCCCATAATGCTTTTGGCGTTTACTTTCACGCCGTCTTTGGCCAGCTGAATATCGCAGGAAAATTTGGCAGCCGTCTGCGCCAGCAGCGCAGCCGGACGGGCGTGCAACCCCAGACGATTGATAATTTTAATGTCTTGCTGTATCACAAATGCCCCTTTATAAGTAGCAGACGAGGTTGAACACCACCACCGCCGCCAGATATAAGTACATGTTCGGTATACGCAATTTGCGGGTGACAAAGCTGATCATCACAAAAAACAGCACGATGACGGCCCGCGTGACGAAGTGTACGTCCAATTCGGAAAAATCTTTTAAATAGTGGTATAGGCCGAACAAAATCATCCCCACCGCCAACACTAAACCAATGCGTTTGGCGTTGTAGATGGTTTTGTTCCAGTCAAAGCGCGTCAGCCCGAAACAGCTTTTTTCATCCGCGTTGTAACTGATTTTAATGCCCTGCCATTTGACAAACAGCGCAATGGCGTTAAATACAAAGAACGCGACCCCGCCCGCAAAAAACACATACACAAGCGGCACGGAAGCCGGCAAATCAACTTCAAAAAAGTTTATGCCCAGCATCAGCCAGATAAACAGCGCAATGAGCAGCGTGAGCGGTTTTAACGCGCCCCAAAACAACCGGTCCCCGATGGACGCGGTGGTGATGGAAAGGCCCTTTTTGATGGAGGCCCATTCGGTTACTTTTTCTTTAAATTTAGTAAGCGATTCCGCCTTGGCAATTTCTTCTTCCTGCCGGGCAAGGGCGCCAAAGCAAAAGGATGCCATCACGGGCTGGGTGTTAAAAATTTCCAAATAGCGCTGCAACACCGAGGGCAGTGCGTCGCGGTCGTTTTGATAGGCTTCCTTTAAAAACGGCAGCATCACAAACGTCAGCCCCAGGTTTTGGTATTTCATATAATTCCAACCGGTTTGCAAAAAGAACGAGCGGAAAAATATATTCAGTCGCATTGCAAAGCGCATAATCTCACCTCGCCTTTAGGCGGAACGCAGGTACCAGCGTGGCCAGCCCGATCCACGGGACGGCCATATACGCAAACCGGCACGCGAAATGCGCCTGAGTCGGAATATAGGGCAGCAGCCAAAGCATGCCTTTGCCGCAGACCCACGTAAAGATAAAAATCAATGCAAAATTCATCACAAACGACGTCGCCAGCGTAAATAAGACCGCACGGATGACGGCGCTGGGTTTTTTAAGAATTTGGGTTTCCCAATATACCAGCCATTTAAAGCGGTTTTTGCGCATATACCGCTCCGCCACGGCAAATAAAATCGCACCAACGACCCCAAAGAAAAACGCAAAATACAGCTCTATCCCTAACGCATGCAGCGCCAGCGTGACGGCCGAGCAGACCACCGCGCTGGGGGGCAAAATGCCGCCCAAGGGGCTTACGTCTGCAAAAATCAGTTCGGTAAACACGCCCACCTGCAGGCCGGCCATCACGTCCCCCGTCACCAGCGACAACAGCGGCGCGGCGATAATCCCGCGGGAAAACGTAAGCTGGAAGGCGTACGTTGTATCCAGTTCTAACAAAGCGGCCAGCACACACAGCATAAACACTTCGGGGGTCATTTTTCTATCGCCTCGCTTACGGAAATGGATTGGGAATTGGGCACCGCCCGGGTTTCTATGTTAATGCCCAAATCGCGGATGAGTTTTAAAAAGTGTTTGTCCGAGTCGTCCAAAAACACGTTTTCGTCCAGTTTTTGGGCCCCCTCTTTAAAATGCATGCCGCCAATGTTGAGCGATTTAAGCCGCAAGCCGTCCTTGATGAGTTCCGTGACTTCCTGCAAAGAGCCCATCAAAAGAAAAATCCGCCGTTTGGATTGGGCGGCGTAGCGGGCGCAGTCGTGGGCGTCCAGGATGGTCAGGTCGTACTCGTAGGGCAGGCTGAGGCGCAGCAATCCGCGGTTGAGGCACGATTCCCGCCCTTTGGTGCAGGGAATCAAAATCTCATCCACGTTCAGTTCTGGCAGCCAAGCCTGTACGATTTGGCCGTGAATCAGGCGGTCGTCCACCCGCGCAAACACAATTGGCATTACAGCCCCTTAATTAACAGTTCCGTTGCATTGATGACGGCGCGTTTGCCGTCTGCTTCAATTTTTTCCGCCAGTTCCTTGGCCGACAATTTCTTGCGGCTGTTGAGGGCGGTGAGCAGCATGCTCAAATTCAGCCCCGTAATCACGTGGCATTTGGGCAAATCTTTGCTGGCCGTCAGCGAGATATTGGTGGCGCTTCCGCCGAAAATATCCGTCAGTACGACGGCGCCTTCTTCGCAGGTTTGAAGCAACGCGTGCAATTTGGCCGCTTCTTTTTCCACCGAAGCAGCCGCCGTTACGGAAAAAGCGGCCAGGCCTTCATCGGTCGGTTTGCCGATGATTTGCGCCGCCGTTTCCAACATTTCCTGGGCCAAGTGGCCGTGGGTTACTAAAATGATTTTTACCATAATTAAAGTCCTATATCTCTGTGAAATTCGGTTGCATTCAGCCCGGCCTTTACCAATTGCTGTGCCAGTTCGTGCGCCATAAATACGCTGCGGTGTTTGCCGCCGGTGCAGCCCATGGCAATGGTCAGGTAGCTTTTGCCTTCCTTTATATACTTTGGTATCAAATATTTAATCAAATCTGCAAATTTGACCGCAAATTCCCGCGTTTCTTTGAATGACATAATGTAATTTTGCACTTCTTTGTCCAGGCCGGTTTTGTCCCGCAGTTCGGGCACATAATAGGGGTTGGGCAAAAAGCGTACGTCCATCACGATATCGGAATCTTTCAAAATGCCGTTTTTAAAGCCGAACGACACAACGGAAATTTGCATGTCGCCTTCGCGCGTGAGGCCCAGCAGGGCAGAGAGTTTTTCTTTCAGTTCGCCCAGTTTCAGGTCCGAGGTGTCAATCACTTTGTCGGCCATGGTGCGGATCGGGCTCATCAGTTCCCGTTCGTGGGCGATGGCCGCGGCCAGTTTTTTGTGAATCGGGTGGCGATGTTTGGTTTCCGAAAAACGGCGTATCAAACATTCTTCCGACGCGTCCAAAAAGATGACTTTCACCACAAAATCGTCGGCCACCATGGAATTTAAAATTTTGGGCATATCTTTGAGGCGTCCGCCTTCGCGCACGTCAATGCCCAGGGCGATGTCTTTGCCTTCGCCGCTTTGTTTGATGTAATCGGTAAAATTTTTAAAAAGGGCCAGCGGCAGGTTGTCCACGCAGTAAAACCCGAAGTCGCCAAAAATTTTCAGCGCCTGGGATTTGCCGGCCCCGCTCAGCCCGGTGATGATAAAAATACGTCTTTTATTGTTTGACATTGGAACCCTTTTTCATTTTGTCCAAGATTTTTTGGCTAAACTCTTTGGCCGAAAAAATGCCTTGGCTTTTAAGCTGTTGGTTAAGGGAGGCCACTTCAATCAGCACCGCCAGGTTGCGCCCCGGCGTGACGGGCAGCCCCAAAGAGGGAATTTCTATCCCCAAAATGTTAGTCGTTTTCTGCTCCACTCCCAGCCGGTCCAGCGGCTGCTTGTTGGGGGAGGTCAGCACCACTTCCATATCAATGTTGGTTTCGTCCAGCGTAGACCCTACGCCAAACAGAAGCGGCACGTCCAAAATACCCAGGCCCCGCACTTCCATATAATGTTTAAGCATCGTCGGGCAGGAGCCGACCAGAAAACGGCCAAACCGTTTTTGCACTTCCACCACGTCGTCGGCCACCAAAATGTGGCCGCGTTTTATCAGTTCCAACGCGCATTCGCTTTTGCCGATGCCCGCATCCCCGCGGATCAGCACCCCCGTGCCGCTCACGTCCACCAGCACGCCGTGTATGTGCGTGACGGGGCAGAGCTTTTCGTCCAAAAAGCGTGTAAATTCCGCCACAAAAGCGGAAGATTCCATTTCGGTTTTCAGCACCGGCACGTCGGAGCTTAAGCAGGCTTTGCGGATGGCGGGCAGCGGGTCCAGCCCGGCCGCCATAATCACGCACGGCACTTTGCCTTCCACCAACATTTTTTCCACATTGGCGCGCAGACGGGTTTTGTTTTCCTTCACGCAAAACGCGTGTTCCCCGCGGCCGAACACCTGCACCGAATTGGCGCGGAAACTGTCCAAATGACCGCACAACGCCAGGCCGGGGCGGTTGACGCTGCCCAGCGTAATCTCGCGGTGAATATACCGTTTGCCGCAGACCAGCTCCAGGTTAAGGCGTTTAACCTGGAGCAGTTCTGCTACGGTGATTGATTTGGTAAATTCCAAGACCGCCCCCGTGTGGCTTATTTCTTTTTAACCGGTTTAATTAAGCCGTAGGTGCCGTCCAAGCGTTTAAAAATCAAGTTGATTTGCTTGGAGCCTTCGTCTAAGAAAATCCAGAACGAATAGCCGAGGCGTTCCATTTCGTAAGCGGCGTCTTCCGGGTTCATCGGGGCCACTTCCACCTGCTTGATGACGGAGAATTTCACGTCGTCCTGCGGCAGGAGCACATGTTCGGCAAAGGGATTTAAATCCACTTCTTTGACGGACCTTTTGCTTACCTTGCGGGCTTTGGCTTTGTTTTTGATTTTTTTGGCCTGCGCTTCGGCTTTCACGGCCGCGGCGTCGATGGCTTTGTAGAGGTTGCTTTCTACCGCGCTGGCGCTGATGGTGGTTTTGGCGCCGGTGTGCAGGATGATTTCAGCACGCTGGTTGATTTTCTTTTCCACGGAAATAAGCACTTGTGCGGAAACGATGTTGTCAAAAAAGTTTTCCACTTTTCCTACACGCGTGTTGATAAATTCTTTGATGGCCGGAGTTAATTTAATATTTTTGGCCGTAATTTTAATATCCATAATTCCTCCGTTAAGTGATTACGAGAGAAACCCCCGTAGTGTTATTAAACCATTAATCAGGCCCCCTGTCAATGAAACCCGCGCGCCCGCGCGTACGGGGCGGCGTGTTTTGCCTGCGGTTTTTGATAAGTGCCCGGCCGGGCCGAGCCAAACGCTGCGGGAGCAGCTTGCGCCGTGGAAGCGGATGAAAGCCCGCGCGGCGCGGACGGATAAACGGGTGCAATAACGGTGTGTAACCGGTTATTGCCGGCAGCAGCGCGGCTGCACGGAAAGATGAAGAATTATTTGATGCGCCTCCGGGTACGTCGGATATAGTTAGTGTAGGCGCAATCGGCCAAAAATCAACCCCGCCGGCCCAAAGGCTGGCGGCCGGTGTGCCGGGAAAAATAAAAATGGGAGAACATCCCGATGGTTGGAACAGGGGGAAAGGCTGGCGGTTTAAAAATAAAAGAGGCGCAAAACGCTGAGGCACTGCGTGATGTCGTACAATGCGAGATGCGCCCCTTTGCGTCGGATTGTTCATCCGCGCAAAAACGTTTTGAGGTGCGGACGAACTGGCTTAACAAAACACCCCGCGCTCCCGCGGGGTGTTTTAAATCCTTTTATTTAGCGTTTACCATTTTAGCTCTGGAAATATCACCCTTCTTGTCCAAGAAGTAGAGATATCCTTTTTCTTTTTTGATACCGCATTTTTCTACTTTTTTCGGTTTGCCGCCTTTTTTGCCGCCTCTGGCCATTTGCACACGGGCGATGTCGCCGTCTTTGTCAATGTAGTAGAGGAAGCCGTCTTCGCGGTCCATTCCAACTTTCAGTACTTTTTCTGCCATGTAGATAATCCTCCTTTTAAGGAAAACAGTCTTACCGAAAAAGTCTAATAAAATTTTCCGTGCTTTGCAAGGGATTTTTTTCGTCGGAGTCTCTTCGGGCGGATTTTGGATGGTACGCGTAGGGGCGCCGACCGACGGCCCAAAAGGCCGATTTCCCTATATTGTATAGGGAAATGCTATAATCAAAATATATCTACCTGAGGGGACCTTATGTATCTGAAAGCTATTGAAATTATGGGTTTTAAATCCTTCGCCGACAAATCCCGTCTGGACTTTGAACCCGGCATTACCTGCGTTGTCGGCCCGAACGGCTGCGGCAAATCCAACGTGATTGATTCCGTCCGCTGGGCCATTGGCGAGATGAGCTGGAAGTCCCTCCGCTCGTCTTCTATGGTAGATATTATTTTTAACGGGACGGCCAAACGCGCTCCTTTAAATATGGCGCAGGTGAGTATGGTGTTTGATAACGCCACCCGCCAGCTGCCGTTGGATTTTGATGAAATCACCGTCACGCGCAAAATTTTCCGCTCCGGCGAAAGCGAATACTATTTAAATAAGGTGCAGTGCCGCCTGCGCGACATCCGCGATTTATTTTTGGACACGGGTATCGGCGGCGAAGGCTACGCCATTATTGACCAGGGCGGCGTGGAAAGCGTGCTTTCCGCCTCGCCGGAACAGCGCCGCGAAATGTTTGAAGAAGTCGCCGGCGTTTCCAAATACAAAGCCAAACGCGAAGAATGCATCAAGCGCTTGGAACGCGTGGATTTGGACTTGGCCCGCCTGGCCGACACGGTGGCGCTGATTGAAGAACAGATTAAAAAGCTGGACAGCGAAGCCAAAAAAGCCCGCCTGTACCAACGCTACCGCGACGAACTGAAAGAAAGCGAAATCGCCATCTCCGTTTGCTCTATTAAAGAGTCGGACGCGCTGATCGCCAAGCACACGGCCGAGCTGGAACCCGTCTTGCGCAAACTGGAAGATTTGGAAGCGCGCATTTCCGCACAGGAAGGCGCGGCTGCGGCGTTGGATTTAAATTTAACGCACAAACAAAAAGAAGCCGCCGAATTTAACGAAAAAATTTCCGCCAGCAAATACCAGGTGGGTTTGCTGGAAGGGGCCATTAAAAACTGCGACAACTTAACCGCCGAATTGACGGCGCAAATCGCCTCCTCCGGCGCCGAGGCCCAGCGCGGCCAAAGCCGCTTGCAGGAATTGGCCCCCGCCATTGCCAAACTGAAGGAACAGCTGGCCGCCGTGGCCGCCGAGCTGACGCCCTTGCAGGAAAATTACAACACCCAGGTGGCACAGGCCCAGCAGTTGGAAAACGACCTCCGCCAGGCGGAAGGGGAAATGCAGCGCGTGTCCAACGAGCTGATGACGCTGGTGCGCAAACAGATGGAAGTTTCCAACCGCATTTCGCTGGAAGAATCTTCCGCCCAGCGCGAAAATGAAGATTTAATCACGGCCGAAAAAACCAGCCAAACACAAACGGAAGGCTTAAGCGCGTTGCACCAGGCGCTGGAAGAAATTGCCGGCCGCCTGCAGGCCAAACAGCACGAAGCGGACGAAGCCCGCCGGGCTATCGTCGCGGGCGAAGAAACCTTGCGCAATTTGCAAACGCAGCGCACTGCGCTGAACGACAAACTGTCCGCCGTCAAATCGGCCCGTGCGGCGTTAAACGCCAAGCTGGAAATGATTCAAACCCAGGGCAAGAACGACCCGTACTGGGTGGGCGCCAAAACGGTGGCCCAAAGCAATTTGCCCGGCGTGAAAGGTACGCTTAGAAAAGCGCTTAAATACCCGGCCGCGTTAAGCGTGGCGGTGGAAGAAGCCTTCGGCAAATACCTGGACGCCGTCTTGTGCGCGGACGAACAAACGGTGCAACAGGCCTTGGCTTTGTTAAAACAGCACGGCAAAGCGCGTGCCAAATTTATCATCTTGTCTGCCGTGCCGCAAACGGCGGACGCGGGCGCGGAAAATGCACTTAAAAAGCAGCTGACGTACGCGCCGGAACTGGAAAATTTAATTAACTGCCTTGTCGGCGGGTATTCTTACCAAGACGGTGCGGTAAAAGGCGGATTTTTTGTGGGCGGCGGTGCGGCGGACGTACGCGCGCCGGAAGCCTACTGGGGCGAAGAAGAAACCGTCCGCGGCGAAATGGACGCCAAAGCGGCCGAAGAAGACGCCGTGTCCAAAGAAATCATCGCCAATTACGACACCCTGACCAAAGCCGATGAAACCCTGAAAAACCTGCGTGCCAAATCGCAGGAAGCGGTGGTGGCGCTCAACTCCGTGCAGAACGAACGCGCCAACAAAGAACGCGAATTAAATACGGCGCAGGAAACGCTCAAGCGCGCCGCGGCCCGCAAACAGGAAATTTTGCTGCGGGTGGAAAGCCGCAAGAAAAACGTAGAAGGCCTTAAAAAACAACTGGAAGACCTGAAAAACACCCACGCGCAAACGGCCGCCAAAGGCGAAGAACTCAAAACCAAACAAGCCACTTTGCGGCAAAACGCGGAAAAAATCAAAAGCGACATCAACGCCTTAAGCGCCAAGCTCTACGAAGTAAAAATCAAAAAGAACAACGTGGAGTTGGATTTAAAATCCACCGAGTACGAATTTAACAGCTTAACCGACAGCGAAGGCAAACGCAACGAAAAAATCGCCTCTTCCAACCTGCGCTTAAAAAGCCTGGCGGAAGAAAAACTCTCTACGCAGGCCAAGCTGTCCGCCGAGCGCGACACGCTGGCCAAGCTGGAAGTGGACGAACACAAAATGCGTGCCGACCTGGAAGCGCTGAAAAAGGAATACAGCGACAAAACGGCCGCGTTAAACGCCTGCAAAAAAGAATCGTCCGAGCTGGCCATTAAAAAGAACGATTTGGAAAACGCCCTCACCAATGCCCGCCGCCAGCGCACCACCGTGGTGAACAATATGTTTGAAAGCTGGAACATCACCCCGGAAGAAGCGCAAATGAACTACGGCGACAAAACGGTGGATTACGAACGCGTGAAAATGATGCGCAAACGCATTGAAAATATGGGCGCCGTGAATATGACCGCGCCGGAAGAATACGACGCGCTGACGGAACGCCACACTTTCCTGCGTACGCAAATTGCGGACTTGGAAGGCGCCAAGAAAGATTTAAAATCCGCCATCAACAAAATCAACCAAACCACGCGCGAAAACTTCAAATACACGTTTGAACAAGTGCGTATGCACTTTAAAAACATTTACCAAACGCTGTTCCGCGGCGGCGAGTGCGATTTGGTGCTCACCCAGCCGGAAAACCTGCTGGAAACCGGCATTGAAATCTACGCGCAGCCCCCGGGCAAAAAACTGCTGAACATTTCTTCTATGTCCGGCGGCGAGAAAACGCTTACCGCCATGTCCCTGCTGTTTGCGTTCTTTACGCATAATCCGTCCCCGTTCTGCATTATGGACGAGGCCGACGCCGCCCTGGACGAAGCCAACGTGGAACGCTACGTGAACCTGATTAAAGAATTCTCCAAAACCACGCAGTTCATCGTGGTCACGCACAACAAACGCACGATGGAAGCCGCCCGGATGCTCTACGGGATTACGATGGAAGAAAGCGGCGTGTCCAAGGTGATGTCCGTCAACCTGGAAGACCGCACCAACCCGGAAGCCGCCAAAAAGAAAGAAGCCATTGAGGCGATGGCGGAGGCGTAATGAAGATAGGCGTATTTTCGGACGTGCACGGCAACCTGGAAGCGCTCAACGCGTGCCTGGCCCGCTACAAAAAAGAAGGCGTAAAAAACTTTATTTATTGCGGCGATATGATTGGCTACGGCCCGGACCCGGAAAAGTGCGTGCGCAAAATTGCCGACCTGCATTTGCTGGCCTGTGTGTTGGGCAATCACGACGCCGTATTTGTCCAGCCCGAGCTGGAAGCTTTCTTTAATTACGATGCCAAAGCCGCCTTGGAAGAAAACAAGAAAATCCTGAGCGAAAAATCAGTCCGCTATTTGTCTTCTTTGCCCAGTGTGGAATACGGCACCGATTTTACCGTGGTGCACGGCACGCCGGCGGACCCTATCAAAGAGTATTTCTCCAGCTGTTCGCAGTTTCAGACAAACTATTCGCTGTGGACGGGACGCGTGTGTTTTGTGGGGCATACGCATTTGCCGTTCTATATGAAAGGCACCTCCCGCTCGTGCCTGATTTATTTAAACAAAAAAGAGGACGCCACCGTACGCCTGACGGATAAATTCCGCTACGTCATCAACCCGGGCTCGGTGGGCAAACCGCGCGACAACAACCCGCAGGCCTCTTTCGGCATTTGGGATACGACCGCCAAAACATTCCGCTTTTTGCGCCAATCGTATGATTTCCGCCCCACGCAGGAAAAAATGCGCCAGCAAAAGATGCCTTCCTTTTTGGTGGACAGTTTGGCCCTCGGATTATAAATTTAAACTAAAAAGGCCCGCCTTGCGGCGGGCTTTTTAAATGGTTATTTGGAACGACGGAACAATCCCTTTCGCCTTTGCCACAGTTGCTCTGCGGCAATCCCCGCACCCACACATAACACAAATTCAAACGGCGCCCGGAAACGCGCATACGCCCCAAAAAACGTGGAGCCTATCATCCAAAAATACAGGCAGTAAACGCCCAAAAAGAAGGCCGCCGCCCGATGTTGCTTCCGTACAAGCCACAGCCCCCAAAAGCCCAAAAAGACCGTTACAACCACTTGTCCCGCGGCCAGGCAAAACAACAGTTTTTCTTTCCAGCCTTTCAGCCATCCCGCGTGCACGGCCGCCGTTTGGTTCAGCATTTGTTCGTCCAAGGTTTCTTCGGCTGCCGCACCGCCGTTTAGCAGGCGGGACAAATGCACAAAATTGGCCCCGAACAGCGTTTTGGCCGCCCACAGCGGGGCGTGTGTCAGCTTATATAAAAAACCCTCGCGGATAAGCGGTTTGGCCAGGGCTTTGTAGCACTTCACCTGCTGCGCCGCCGGCAAATTGTGGAACCCGGGCGGGAGCGCTTGCTGCAAGGCTTCGTGCGCCTGCGCAACGGATACGTGCCCTTTGCGGGCCAGGTAATCTTCGTTCCACATATACAGATTGTAAGCCCCCACGCTGGTAAATCCGCCGAACCCGGTTTTGACGGCGTTGCGGATTTGCCACGGAGCCATGCACAAAACCAGCGGCAAGACAAAAAAGAGCAGTATTTTGCGAACGGGAAAATGCACTAATTGGCCCGCGCAGAAACACAGCAGAATAACCGCGGACGCAAACATCCAGTAGTAGGCGGCCGGGCGTACGTAAACGGCGGCGGCCAGCAGAACAGCGGCCGCGGCTAAATCGCGCCCGCGGGGGTGTGCCAAAAAACGGACGCTAAAATATACGCTCCACGCCAGCAAAAATACGCACAGGGTTTCGGTCAGCACCGCAAAGGAGAGCGTGAAGTACAGCACGCTTACGGCGCAAAAACCGACGGCCCAGCGGGCGGCGTTTTGTGTGGCTAATTGGCGGGCAGTCAGGTAAACGGGAACAAGCAACAAAAGCGAAAGCAGATTTTGTACGCCTACAACGGCCCAGGTAAGGTTGCCCAAAAGTGCTTTGATAAGCGCCAGGAAAAACGGATAGCCCGGCGTGCGCAAAAGCATCGGGGCGACGGATACGGCTTCCCACATTTGCCCGTATTGCAGCCAGGTTTGCGCCGGATACACATACGTAAGCGAATCCGGGAACGCCAGCACGCTTTCCCCCAGCGGATTGCAAAAATATACATACGCGCAAGCCGCCGCTTTGAATGCGGCCAGGGCGATAAAAATCCAGCGGAACGCGCGGTCTTTAAAAAGAGACATATCTTTATTGTATGAAATTGCGGTGCCCCCAGATAGGCGTGCTTTCTGTCGGGCCGATTCATAATGAATTTCCGCAAAGTACGGGGAAGGAAAGCGGAGCGGGGCTCGGCCTGATTTGCTTGGCAAATAATGTATTTTGTAATATAAAAAAACTATTGGCCCCGCTTCTGCTCAAAGCGGCCGAAAGGCAATTGCGCCGTCAATAAAGGCGGGGAAGACATACAGGAAAAGCTTGGCTGTCCGGGGTATACAAGGGGATATTTTTAGCCCCCTTTGCTTGCCGGAAACCCTTGCCCCACATACGGCTTCTCGGCGGGGGCGTATGGAGCGGGTGCAACTTGTTTCGTTTGGCCGGAGGGGACTGTTCTGCAGCGTTTCGTATAGAATGTATGGGAGGCTGTTCCAGTAATTAACAAATGGAATAGGCCAGGCTTTTAAAAACCAAGGGAGGATTGTGATGAAAGGGATTATATTAGCAGGCGGTGCAGGCACGCGGTTGTATCCGGCGTCCTTGCCGATTTCCAAAATTTTGCTTCCCATTTATAATAAACCCATGATTTATTACCCGCTGTCCGTACTGATGATGGCCGGGATAAAAGACATTTTGATTATTACCAACCCGGAAGATGACGCCAATTTCCAAAAATTATTGGGGGACGGTTCCCAGTGGGGCCTGCATTTAAGCTATAAAATACAGCCCGTTAAAAGAGGAATTGCGGACGCTTTTTTGCTGGGGGAAGAATTTATTGGCGGAGATTCTTCCGCGTTGATTTTAGGGGATAATATCTTTTACGGAAGCGGCTTTGAACGGTTGTTGGCGGACGCTTGCCAACAAAAAGACGGGGCCACGGTGTTTGCCTACGAAACGAGCGATCCGGAACGTTTCGGGGTTATTGAGTTTGATTCGCACGGCCAGGCCATTTCCTTGGAGGAAAAACCCCGCCACCCCAAAAGCAACTTTGCGGTAACCGGTTTGTATTTTTATGACAACCAGGTGGTTCAGTATGCCAAACAGCTAAAACCTTCGGCCCGGGGTGAGCTGGAAATTACCGATTTGAACAAGATGTATCTGGCACATCACCGGCTGCATGTGGCGCGTTTGGAGCGCGGTTTTGCCTGGTTGGATACGGGTACGCACGAAACCCTCTTGCAAGCGGCAGATTTTGTGCACAGCATGCAGTTAAACCAAGGAATAGAAATTGCCTGCCCGGAAGAAATTGCCCTGCAAAAAGGGTTTATCAACAAGCAAGAATTGCAAACCTATTTGGAAAGACAGCCGAAAAACTCCTACTACCAGTACGTCGCCCGATTACTGCGGGAGTAGCGGATATCCGCTGGTTTTGAAAGGCCAAACGCTGAAAAATCGTTTGGCCTTTTTTGTCGGCCGGGCAGGATGAACCGGATAGCCTTTCGGCGGGCAAGAACATTCCGGCAGGCGGGAGAACGGCGCGACCCGCAGCCGCCCCACTAGTCAAGGGGGTCGCGTGGCGCCGGGGCAGCCCCCAGCCAAACAGACAATAAAAAACCCGCCTTGCGGCGGGTAATTAATAAAAATGGTGGACCTGACAAGGATCGAACTTGCGACCTCCTGCATGCCATGCAGGCGCTCTCCCAGCTGAGCTACAGGCCCTTCTCACTACCTAATTATTATAACAGTTTTTAAATAAAAGTGCAACTTTTCCTGCCAACAGAAAAGGCCCTTGCGGGCCCTTTCTGCGGTGGTTAAAACGGGAGATTAGAACTGGAACGAAATGTTCACTTCTCCGCCGAAGCCTTCGCGCTGCCCTACTTGGCCGAATACCGTCATCACCGTGTAGAGCGGCAGGAAGGAATCGTGGTTCTGGTAGATGAGCGAGAATTCGCCGCGTCCGCTCATGCCTTTCATGGAAGCGTCGTCGTTGCTCATTCCGTCTACGGATACGGTGGACTTGCCGTCAAATTCGTAGAGGCCGCTTACGCCCAACGAGGGGGTCAACCCGCCCAGATCCAGCGAGCGGAACACATAATCCGCCCCGAAGCGCAAGGCTAAACTCTGCATCGCCGAGAACTGGATTTTTTGGCCCAGGTTGTCGGAGATGTCTTCGCTGGCTTTGCGGTACCATTGGAGGTTGGCAAACAAATCCAAATTCTGGATTAGGTTTTCCACAAACCCGGCCGATGCACCGTAGTACATCCCGTTGCTGCTAAAGGCAGACATCAGTTCGTTGGAATTGAAGTCCATATCCATATAGCCTACTTCGGCGCTCAATTCCAAGCGGCCGGTGTCGCTGTAACGCAGAGAGGTCATCAGACCGCCGCCGCCGGCATTGGCATCGCCGGAAACTTTAATCGGGAACGTATCGTACGAACCGGTGGCGTATTTGGCAAAGAAGCCCAACACCCAATCGTCCGTAAATTTCTTCCAGGCGCCCGCCTGCACCAGGCCGGAGTCCAAGTCAAAGCCGCTGCCGGTTTTGTAGCGCAGGTTGTGGTAGGCACCGTTTAAGAAGGTGTTTTGCTCGGTGTCGCTTTGCCAAATATCGTTCATCGTTTGGCTGATCATTTCCGGCCCATCGCTGATCAAAGCCAACCCCACCAGCGGCAGCTGGCCGTACATTTCCACGTTGGCTTTATCTTTAACGGAAGAAAGCGTCCATTCCAAGGTATCGCCGTTTAATTCCGGCGTCAGGGTAAAAGAATAAGCACCCAAGCGGTTGTTCGCTAACGACACGTCCGAAGTGTATTTAATACAATTCGGATCGCCGTTGCATTCCACCGGGCCGTAGCCGTCCAAAATTTCACCGGGGGTTAAGATGATCTTCTGGGAATCTTCTTTCATCGCCGTGGAATCCAAGGTTAAGCTGGCGTGAATGTCTCCGCCGGTGATTTCCAGGCGGGTGTCAAAGTCGCCGTAGATAGAAACCAGCGAGTTGAAATTTTTGAAGTTCGTCATATCGTAGGAAACGAAGTTGTTTCCGTCGGCGATATGGCTAAATACCAATTTATTGGTATCCGCATAATAAGGATTAGAACCGCCGTAAACCATCCCGTTGATTTGGGTGTTTCCCGCCAAAATAACGGTATTGTTTTGGGCGAGCATATTTTCTTGTTTCAGCTCGGCTCCGTCTACATAGCCGCCATACACGTTGCCGGTTAAATTGACGTCGGAAAGCAGAATCGTGTTGCCGGAGGCGCTCAATTGATCGTCAATTTGTTCAGCCGTTTCGGTAGAGGTTTCCGTTTCAGTGGTTGCCGTTCCTGCATCATCATACGTATAAGTGGTAGTTACCGTGGTGGTTACCAAGCCGTTTTTAGATACTTTTTTCTCTTCGGTTATACGGCCCTGGTCGTCCACTTGCTGGGTGGTGTAGTTGACCTCGCGAACGTATGAAGCAAATCCGCCCACAACGTTTGCGTTAATTGTGCCGTTTTGCAATACGACTGTATTATAGTCAGAAGCCGTTCCAAACCCTTGAATGATTTTTTCCGGTTCCGTATCGGTAGGTATTGTATTGGTTTGGCTGATATAATCCGAGGTGGCACCGCCAAAAATATAGCCGTTGGAAGTGCTTAATACAGGGGAAATCTGGTTGCCTAAAGCCGTTTTTGTGCCCAGCAGCGCCTGGTTGGTAAGTGAGGCGATGTCCATCACGCCGCCCAAGGCTTCGTCGCTGTTGTAATTGAGGGTAATGTTGGAGCCGCTGATATTGACGGCGTTGTTGCTGGGGCTTCCGGTAAAGTTAATTGCCCCGCCGATTTCATAAGCTGTCATCGGCGTATTGGTGATGTTTAACGTGTTGTAATCGGTAGTGCCGCCAATGGTGGAAGAATTGTCTTCCTGCCCGTGAAGCATTTTAACGGCATATAAGGTGCCGTCGGAAACCGTGGAATTTTGGATATTCATCACGTTATAGCTGGCGTTGTTGTTGACCGCGGATACCGCAGCGGCGGAATTAACGCTAGAGCCATTTAATAAATCCAGGCGGTTGTGGTCAAATGTGCCGGTGGATTGTTCTCCGTCGTAAAGAGAGAACCCGCTCTGCGCCGCAAACACGCTGCCGTTTACGGTTGCTTTATTTAAGATAACGACGTTGTAGTCGCCGGATACGCCGCCCAGCGAACCATATATATCGCCGTTCACGGTAGAATTGGTGAGGTTGACCGTATTATTATTGTTGTCACGGTCGGCGGTAATATCGGGGTGGTTATCCACTTCCTCTTGGGTGGTATTTACATACGACAATCCACCTACGATGCCGCCGGTGATGGTGGAGTCCGTAATGTTGACGGTGTTTCCGGCCGCGTTCCCGACGAAGTATTGGGTTGCCCCGCCGGCTACGGCAACAGGATTTCCATTGATATCAAAAACGCTTTGTCCCGTTTGCGGATTGACATTAATGGTAGCGCCCGTAATGTTTACGGTATTGTTGGTGGCGTTGCCGGTGTCCCATTTTTCGGCATCTACGGCATCGGCCCGATTGGTGCGGGCCAAACCGCCGGCGACTGCTCTACCGGAGATATTCGCATCGGTAATGTTTACCGTGTTGCCTGTGGCGGTATTGTTATACACGGCACCGCCTGCGATATAATGGTTGTACTGTCCTTCCGGAATGGTGGTGTCCGTCTCCGTAATATCCGTAGAAATATTAAGGGTGTTGTTTGAGGCTGTGTTGTTTATAGAAGCACCGCCTGCAATCATCATATTGGTAGCCTCTTGGGTGAGAGGTTTGCTGATTGTTACGGTTTCGCCTTCTACCGGACCGACTTTTTCAATCGGAATCCAGGTTTGTGCATTCGCAATAGAAGCGAAAGAAAGCGCAAGGATGAGTCCTGCAGTCAAATTCTTCATTTGTCCTCCGGTCTGAATTAAAAATCTTATATACAACCATTATACAGAATTTGCGCCAAAAAGAAAGTGCTTTTTAGAGGGGAATTCCGCCCAAACGGACGCTTGAGCCATGCCGAAAGCGCCTGCTTGGGGCGCCCCGACGGAAATGGAATTAGTATAATAACAAAATGGACGCTATGTATACCGATGGTTCGTATTTGAAAGCCAACCCCGGCTGGCACAAACAGGACGCCGCATGGAAACTGTCCCATGTGCAGCGCGCGCTGGCGCAGGCCCACCTCACGCCCCAAACGGTTTGTGACATAGGCTGCGGCAGCGGGGAGCTGATTAAAATTTGGGCGCGCGAGCAACCGCACATGCGGTTTGTCGGGTGCGACATTTCCCCGCAGGCGTATGCCTTATGCGTGCAGGACGCGCCGCAAACGGTGCGTTTTGTGCAGGGGACCGAGCCCTCCGGCGGGCCTTTTGACGCGGCCTTAGCCATAGACGTATTGGAGCACGTGCCGGAGCCGGAAGCCTTGTTGAAGTCCTTGCAAAAACAGGCCGATGTGGCGGTGCTGCACGTGCCGCTGGATTTATCGTTCCGCACACTGATTAAACCCGAATTTCTGGAAGAAGAACGCCGCACCGTGGGGCATATCCATTCCTATACCGCCGCCTATTTAAAGCGCGTGTTGCGCCGGCAGGGGTACGAAATCGTCAGCTGGCACTATACCAACAAGTATGTGGAATGCCCGCCGCAACTGCACGGGCGAAGCCGAATCGGCATGCTCATCCGCCGGTTGGCGCATTACGGTTTGCCGCGTGCTTGGGCGGCGTGGTGGGTGGGCGGATACAGCGTGATGACGGTGGTCCGCCGCGTGCGTTCGGTTACGGCCGGTAAAGCCGGCGCATGAGGGCAATTTCCCGCGCGTAGCCGGCCAGGTCGTTCGGCGTTTCCAAGCAAAAAGGCAAGTGCTTGAGCGCCGGGTGGTTGATGACGCCTGCCAGCACGTCGGTGCCGATGGTGCCTTGCCCGATGGGGGCATGGCGGTCCTTATGGGAGCCTTGCGGGTTTAAACTGTCGTTTAAGTGGACGGCTTTCAGGCGCGAGAGTCCGATTTGCTTGTCAAAGGCCGTCAGCGTGTCGTCCAGCTCCGCCAGCGAGTAGCCCGCGTCGTGCACGTGGCACGTATCCAGGCAAACGCCCATTTTGTCGTTTTCTTTTACGCCGTCCAAAATTTGTTTGAGTTCTTCAAAACTGCGTCCGATTTCGCTTCCTTTCCCGGCCATGGTTTCCAGCAATACCGTGGTGTGCTGGCCCGGGGTCAAAATTTCATTTAGCGTATCAATAATCAGGCGGATGCCCGCTTGCGCCCCTTGGCCAACATGGCTGCCGGGGTGAAAATTGTACAAGTTGCCGGGCAGATATTCCATCCGTTTCAAATCGTCCGCTAACGTTTGGCGGGCAAATTCGCGTGTTTTGGGGTCGGCCGAGGCCGGATTGAGCGTATAGGGCGCGTGGGCAATCAGCGGGGCGAAGTGGTGTTCGGCCAGCAGTTGGCGCAGAGCCTGGACGTCCTGCGGGTCAATGTCTTTGGCGCGGCTGCCGCGCGGGTTGCGGGTGAAAAACTGGAACGTGTCCGCTCCGATTTCCAGCGCGGTGCGGCCCATGGCTTCAAACCCTTTGGAAGCGGATAAATGGCAGCCGATGTGCAGCATATTACAGCTCGGCCGCATATTTGCGGATGTCGTTGGCCAGTTGACGGGCGTCTTCTTCGCGCGTGGCCCAGCTGGTGCAAATGCGGATGGCAATCATCCCGCGGTCCAAGCGTTGGGTGTGCGCAAAGGCGTATTCTTCTTCCAACCGTTTGACCAGCTTTTGCGGCATAATGGGAAATTGCTGGTTGGTGGGAGAATCGTATAAAAAGCGGAAGCCGGCTTCCTGGCAGGCCTGGCGGATGATTTGGGCCATATCGTCGGCGTGTTTGGAAATTTTAAAATAGATGTCGTTTTCAAACAACGCCAAAAATTGCAGCCCCAGCACACGGCCTTTGGCCAGCATGGCGCCTTTTTGCTTCATAAAATAGCGGAAATCTTTTTGGAGTTTCGGGTTGACGATGACGACCGCTTCCCCTAACAGCGCGCCGATTTTGGTGCCGCCGATATAGAACACGTCGCAGCAGGCGGCGATATCGGCCAGGGTCAAGTCGTTTCCCGGCGCTTCCAGCCCGTAGCCCAGGCGGGCGCCGTCCATAAACAAATACAGGTTGTTTTCGTCGCAGGCGCGGCGAATGGCGGACAGTTCTGCCTTGGAATACAGCGTGCCGTATTCGGTCGGGAACGAAAGATAAACCAGTTTGGGCTGGGGGGCGAATTCCGGGTTGTCATCCTGCCAGTGGGCCTGGCAGCAGCGTGCGATTTGCTCGGCCGTAATTTTGCCGTTTTGTTCGGGCACGGCAATCACGCGGTGGCCGGTGGCCTCTATGGCGCCGGTTTCGTGCACGTTGATGTGCCCGGACGTGGCCGAAATGACCCCCTGGTACGGACGCAGGCAGGCGGCAATCACGGTCAGGTTGGTCTGGGTGCCGCCGGCCAAAAAATGTACTTCGGCCTGCGGCGTTTTGCAAAGCGTTTTGATGAGGTCCGCCGCGCGGCGGCAATAAATATCCTGCCCGTAGCCGGGCGTTTGTTCCAAATTAGTCAGCGCGAGC
>CALUZE010000009.1 GCA_944325235.1 uncultured Elusimicrobiales bacterium
CGTGGCCACCACGGTGGACGTGATTTCGCGCGAACCGTCCAACGCGGCCTGCAACGGCGTTTTGTTGTATTTTTCCATGTGGCGGAAAATGTTTTCCAACATTACGATAGCATCGTCAATTACGATACCTACTGCCACGGTCAACCCCAACAGCGTCATGGAGTCAATCGTAAAGCCCATCATGTTCATAAACAGGAACGAACCAATGATGGAGATAGGCATAGCCAAGAACGCAATGAATGTGGACCGCAGCGAACCCATAAAAATAAGCACCATGATCCCGGCCAAAATACCGCCCAGGATTAAGTGTTCAAGCACCGTGTTGACAGAGGCCTGAATGGTGCCGGACTGGTCCATCATCAGCGAAATTTTAATATCCTTAGGCAAGGTGGGTTTGATTTGTTCCAACTTGTCCTTTACCCCTTGAATAACCGCCAGCGTGTTGGTGCCGGATTGTTTTTTGACTTCCAGCGTTACCGCGCGGCGACCGTTCAAAAAGGTGGATTCGCGGTCGTACTCGCCCGAATCTTCGGCATAGCCGATATCCGAAATTTTAATGGACGTGCCGTTTTTGCGCGCCACAAAAATATCGTTGAAGGACGGCACATTGTCAATGCGTCCCAGCACGCGCAACGTATATTCCTGATGTTGTTGTTCCACACGGCCGCCGGGAGTTTCTACGTTTTGGTCCTGCAGCGCGCTTTTTACGGCCGTAATCGGCAAGCCCAACGAATAAAGCTTAAACGGGTTGACGATGACGTGGATTTCGCGTTCGCGGCCGCCCACAATGGATACGGACCCTACGCCGCGGGTGTTTTCAATATTTTCTTTAATTTTTTTCTTGGCGATTTCCGTTAAATCAATGATGTCCCGGTCCCCGGATACCACCACGTTCAATACGGCAATGGCGTCCGCGTCCAACTTCATAATTACAGGCGCGTCGGTGCCGTCCGGCAGTTCATTGGTGACCAAGTCCACTTTGTCGCGCACTTCCTGCGCGGCAACGTCCTGGTCTTTATCCATATCGAACTTGATGACCACCAAAGACGTCCCTTCCGCGCTTTGGCTGGTCAATTCGTCAATCCCTTCAATTTGGTTTACAGATTCTTCAATAACCTTGCTGACAGACGTTTCCATTTCTTCCGAGCTCGCGCCGGAAAGGGTCGTCTGCACCAGCACATAGGGCACGTCCATATTCGGATACAGCCCCACGCCCATGCTGCTGTACGCCATCAAGCCTAAAATAACTAAGGCCAGGGAGCACATGATAGTCAAAACAGGGCGCTTAATAAAGAAAGCCGAAAAGCCTTTCTTCTGTTCCGTGTAATGCACGGTTGGTTGTTGTTCTTTTTCTTGCATAGAGACCCTATTTAATTTCTATTTTGCTCCCGTCTTTCACCCCGTAGGCAAAAGCCAGCACTTCATCACCGGAGGATAAACCGTCGGTAATTTCCACATAGTCGTTGTTTTCAAAGCCCGTCTTTACGTTTTGGCGCATGGCTTGTTTTTTGTCGCTGGAAGGAACAAACACGTAGGCCTGGCCGGCTTCGTCCGTATAGACGCTCTTTTTAGACACAGACAGCGCGTTTTTCTTTTCCGCCAGCGAAATATCCACTTTGGCAAACATACCGGATTTCAACAATGCTTTGGGGTTATCCGCCACAAATTCCACGGCCATGGCGCGGCTCATAGAATCCACCACCGGGCTTAAAATGTTCAGCTTGGCTTCAAAATCTTTGCCGGGCAGCGCGTCCACGCGCAACACGGCCGACTGGCCTTTGTGCAAATCGCCAATGTAGCGTTCCGGGATGTCCACTTCAATACGCACGGTGCTCTGGTTGACCACCAACGCCACCGGGGTAGTGGTGGTAACGTTTTCACCGGGGTCCAAATACACCCGCCCGACAACGCCCGTAATCGTGGAAGGCACGACTACCGGTTCGTACACGGCGCCGACTTCGTCGCGTTCAATGAGCGACACGGTCTGATTGCGTTTGACGGCGTCGCCTTCTTTTAACAGGTTTTTAAGCAGCTTGCCGTTTACGCGCGGATACAAAGTGGCTTCTTCCAACGCTTTGACGTTGCCGGACATCAGCAACTGGCGTTTCAAATCCCGCGGTTGCACTCTTTCGGTCTGTACCACAAATACGTCCATCGGCACGTTGCCCAAGATTTTTTCCGCGGGGTCCCGGCGCATCCACAATCCGATGCACACCAGGATAATAATCCCCACTAACACATAATTTAAACGCTTAATTGTTTTCTTTTTCATACAAAGCAACCTCAGACCCTACTGCAAATTTCAAGTCCGACAGGGCAATCGCTCCGTCGTACACGGCTTGCACAAACTGCAAGTCGGAATCGTTCACGTTGGAAATGGCGTCGTTCACTTCCAGCTGGCTCGTCAGCCCCGCGCGGTAGCGCTTCATCTGGGCGATCAAGTTTTCGCGCGCTTCGTCCACCACGCCTTTGGTGGCTTCAATGCGGGAGCGGGCTTCTTCCAGGTTCAGCCACGCTTCCTTTACTTCAATACGCACGTTTTTCATTTTGTTTTGATAGGCCGCCACCGCTTGTTCGTAGGCCAATTCTTTTTGCGCTACTTGCGAGCTGACTTTGCCGCCTTCAAACAGCGGAATGCTCAAGGTGACCCCGGCCGAAGAGGACCAATAATAGTCCTGCTTGTGCTGCGGAAACCCGTTATCCGTAACGCCGTTATAAGTGTAATCGGCGTTCAAAGCCAAGACAGGCATATGGCCCGCTTGGGCAATCTTGATGTTATAATGCGCCGCATCCACCGCCAGTTTGGAAAGCATCAGTTCCGGGCGGCGTTCCATCGCAATGCGGTACAGCTCGTCCAAGGACGGCGTGGGCGGCAATTTCAAGTCTTTTTCCGACCACGTCAGATAAATGTTGTCTTCCGGGTCGCGGTTCAAAATTTGCCGCAGGTACAGGTTGCCCAGTTCAAAGTTTTTCTTGGCCTGCAAAACCAAAGGTTCAATGTTTTCCACTTTTACTTTTTGGGTCAACACGTCCAAGTTGCTGGCCAATCCCTGTTTATATTTGGCTTGGGCTTCGTCCAAGTGTTGTTTGGCGATGTCCAAGTATTCTTCCTGCACGCGGATCAGTGCCGCGGCGTAGATGATGTCGTAGCAGAACTTCACCACCTGTTGGGTGACCAAATCCTGTACGTGGCGCAGGTTATACAACCCCGTTTCCGCACCGACTTTAGCCGCACGGGCCGTATTGCGGATTTGCCCGCCCGACCATAACACGTACGACCCGTTTAACCCTGCCGTATACGTGTTGTTCTGGCCGATTTCAATGATATTGGACCCCATGATGATTTTGCCTTTTTTAAGTGCGCGGCTGTACGAGCCGTCCACCGACAACGACGGATAGAAATACGAATTGGCTTCGGCCAGTTGTTCTTCGTAAATTTCTTTCGTCTTTTGGGCGTCAATGATTTGGTAGCTGTCCGAGAGCGCCATCCGGATGGCATCCGCAATGGTGATCTTTTCCCCCTCTACCTCTTCACGCACCGCAAACAGGCTATTTGCGGTCTTGTTATCCGGGGCAGCCCCCAGACATACGGGCGCATAAACAGCCAGTAGCGCGAGTATTATCCACTTTTTCATACGTTTATTTTTGTTCCTTATAGTATTCTTTTATTCCCAGTAAAATGATTTTGGACAACCGGGCAATCGTCTCGTTATTATACAGCCTTCCCTGCATATGTTCCGGCAGAACATGCTGTTCCAAATAAGCGCAAATCATAATTTCGGTAGCCAACCCGGAGACCAGCCGTACAATATCGGAAATAGATCCGGCTGGGATTTTTCCCTTTTTTTCTTCCTGCTTTAGCACGTCTTCCAATAAACCGTGTATATAGCGGTTTTCGCTTTTTTGCGGTACCGCTTTGGGATCCATATCCAACGTATACGAAATCATCTGAATGGCAAATTTGGAATGGATCGGGTTCTTCATAAAAAAGTCCAGGTGGGACTTTAACCCCTCGTACAAAATGGCTTCCGGCCCGGTGGCGGTGTCTTGCACTTGTTTTAATCTGTCACAAAATTCTTTTTCGTGGTCCGCAATAATGCTGGAACACAAATCTTCTTTATTTTTAAAGTAATAGTACAGCACCGGTTTGGTCACATGCACTTTTTCGGCAATTTCGCGCATGGATACTTTATCCAAACCTTTTTCGGCCATCAGCATAAACGCGGCCATTTTGATGGCATCGCGCATGCGGGTTTCCCGTTGGGTCTTATCGTGTTTGTCAGTTTCGGCTTTTTTCATAAATCACACCGTTTACCTACCGGTAGGTATATTCTAGCATAATCTATTCAATTTTACGGCACTTTTTTTAGCCGTAAAAAAGCCCCGCCGAAGCGAGGCTTTAAACTTGGCGTTAAAACAGCAGCGTCAGCGCCCAAAAAACGAACACCCCGGCCAGTACGGCCACGGCCGCCAACGGCACAAAGGTACACAGCCACGCGCCCACGGCTTTGGCCGCCGTCACCTGGTACAGCCGCACGAGGCCGCGGGAAACATACCCCAATTTAAGCCCCCACACCAGGAGTATCCCCAGCGGAGCCAATACGCCCAGGCGCAGTTGCGGCCACGCGGCCGAGATCAAGGCCATGGCAATCAGCAGGCCGTTAATCCACCCGGCCGTACCCAACAGGCAGAACGTTTCGGCCGGCGAAGCTTTTACGCGACTAAAATCCAAATACAGCGCGCACAACGCCGCCAAAAAATATCCGGCCGTCACTTCGGCAACAAACAGAACCAGCCATTTGGCCAGCAACGCCGCGGCCGATATACCGTCGCCGATATTAAAGAACAACACCCAGCTTAACGCCGCCGCCGCAAAACCGCCGCACGCGCGGGAAAACGTCTTTTCCGCTACGAAGGCCCGCAAAGCGGGCGCCGGGTCGTCCATATAATGGAAATAGGCTTTCAATAAATTCATATTAATGCACCCACAAATAGGCTACGCTCGGCGTGGCCAGCGTTTGAAGCTGCTGGGCCAGCGTTTTGCTTTCCATAGACGAACCAAACGAGAAAATGAATTCCCGCAGGCTGTCGGGCCCCTGGTTGATGATTTTGGGGTCTTTTAAGCCGGCCAGTTCGCCCGCCAGTTGGAGGGCTTCTTCTTCGCCGCCCAATTTATCAATAAATCCCAGGTTAAAGGCGCGCTGCCCCGTAAAAATGCGTCCGTCGGTATATTCCGTCATATCTTCGGGTTTCACGTTGGGGCGGCCGGCTTTTACCGCGGCCAAAAATTGCCCGTAGGTGTCGTCCACCATATCCTGCAAAATGGCTTTTTCGGCGTCGGTCATCGGGCGATAGGCGGAACCCATATCTTTGTATTTGCCGGACGTAATCGGGGTGACTTTCACGCCGATTTTTTCAAATAATCCTTCCACGTTGCCCGTTTGCATAATCACGCCTACCGAGCCCGTAATGGTGCCGGGTTCGGCCACGATTTTATCGGCCGCCATCGCCACGTAAAAGCCGCCGCTGGCCGCCACATCGCGGAAGAGCGCCACGACTTTTTTGTTCTTCTTGGCGCGTTGGATTTCGCTGTAAATGTTCTGCACCGAGGCCACCGTCCCGCCGGGGGAGTTGATGTCCAGCACGATGGCTTTAACGTTTTTATCTTCGCCGGCTTCGCGGATTTTTTTGGCAATCACGGACGCGCCGGACGGGCGGGAAAAGGGCGACGTGTTGTTATCTTGCGCAATCACGCCGCGGATTTTAATCCACGCCACGCCTTCTTTTTTAGCGGAGCGGGAGCGGGACGCCAAGGCACCGGACAACGAATCTTCTTTTTTGTCTTCTTTGGCCGGTTTGCAGTTGGGCACCGGTCTGACGGACAAATAAATGCCGGACAGGGCCGACACCGTAAACGTCAGCAACAGCAGGGCTGCCCAAACGGACGAGGCCGACGGCTTTTGAAAGTGTTTTTTAGGCGCTTTTTGATTGTCTTTCTTTTCTTCTTTTTTGTCGTCCTGTTGGGCTTGGGCCGGGGGCAGGGGGGCCGTTTTTTCGTTCGCCATCATTTTTTGTTCCCATTTTTCCTGCGGAACAGAATTGTTTGTATTGGACGGAAGTCCTTCTTTTTCGTTTTCAGGCATAGATAGAACCTCAAATTAAAATTGTTACTTCATTATACAATTAAATTGCTAAAATATGGGCTGTTGGCAGTGGTGTATAAAAGAGGAAAATCCCCCGCCCTGCCGCACAACCCATTTGGAGGGGGCGTTATGTTTCAAGGAGTATTTACCGCTTTAGCTACGCCCATGTGTCCCTCGGGCACGGTGGATTACGTAGCCTTGGAAAATTTACTGCGTGCGCAACTTGCCGCCGGCGTGAACGGCCTGGTATTGCTGGGCACCACCGGCGAAGCCGCCACGTTATCGGCAGACGAAAGACAAGAAGTATTAAAATTTTGCACGGAAAAAATCCGTTCCCGCGTGAAAGTCATCATCGGCACCGGAACCAATTCCACCGCCACCACGCTGGAAAACACCCGCGCCGCCCAGGCCTTCGGGCCGGACGGAGTGTTAGTCGTCACCCCGTATTACAATAAACCCAACCCGGACGGCCTCATTGAGCACTACCGTCAGGTAGCCGCATTGGGCACGCCCGTGATTATGTATCACATCCCGGGCCGGACCGGGCTGAAAGTGCCGGCCGCGGTGTTGGACCGATTAATTGCCGAAGTACCGCAGCTGGCCGGCATCAAGGAATCCGATTACGATATGACGCACGTAACGGATACGGCCGTCAAATACGCCGACCGCTTGAGCTACCTGTGCGGCAACGACGATTTATTCCCGCAATACCTGGCGCTAAACGCCTCGGGCATCATCAGTGCGGCGGCCAACGTTTTGGCGCCGGCGTTTGTGCAAACATACAAACTGTTTGCGCAAGGCCGCACCAAAGAATCGTTTGATTTGTTTGCCAAAGCCTACCCGCTGATTAAAGCCTGCTACCTGGAAACCAACCCCACCTGCGTAAAATATATGCTGTCCAAAATCGGTTTCGGCAGCGATAAAGTGCGTTTGCCGCTGGGGGAAATTTCCGCCGAGAACAAGCAAAAAATTGACCAGTTGCTGCAAACGGCCGACAAATCGTTGTTCATCCGGGAGCAGGCATGAAAACAGTCGGCATCATCGGCATCAACGGAATGGTCGGCCAGAATATGCTGGCGGAACTGAAAAAAATTGACGCGCCGTTTGAAATCAAAACCTTCGGCCGCAACGACGAAATCACCCCGCTGGACATTGCCGTTTTGTGCACGGATAACCCCGTCAGCGCGGAGCTGGCGCCCAAAATCAAGGACCGCGTCAAATTTACGGTGGATATGTCCTCCGAGTTTCGGATGACGCCGGGCGTACCGCTGGTCATCCCGGAAATCAACGCCCACGCCATCACCCAAGACACGCACCTGATTGCCAGCCCCAACTGCACCACAACGGGCCTGGTGATGAGTTTGGCGCCGCTGGCCCCGTACTACCATTTTACGGAAGTGTTTTTCTGCTCCTACCAGGCCATCAGCGGCGGCGGCAAAAAACTGCTGGACGATTTCCACACCCCCGGCTCGTATTACGAAAACAACTGCGTGCCGCTCATCGGTTCCATTCAGCCCAACGGCCACACGAGCGAGGAGCTGAAAGGCTTGTACGAAACGCGCAAAATTATGGAACTGCCGCACTTAAAAGTGTACTGCCATACGGTGCGCGTATCGGTGGAAAATTCCCACTCGCTGGGCGTTACGCTAAAAGCGAAGGAAAATTTTGATTTGGACCAAGTCAAAAAATGGTGGAACGCTTTCCCCAACCTGGTTTACAGCGAAAAAGTCATCACGCCCAAGGAAGCCAGCGGCCTGGAAACCACCTTTATCTGCCGCCTGCGCCGCGACGTGGAAGAACCGAACATCATCCATTATTTTGTGACGTTTGACAACCTGCTTAAAGGCGCCGCGATGAACGGCCGGCAGATTGTGGAACTGCTGTTGGAGAAATTTGTATGAAAAAAGTATTTATCAACGGTTCCGAAGGCAAAATGGGCCAAGCCATTGCCCGCATTATTGAAACCCACCCGGAACTGGGGCTGGAAGTATCCGTCAAGCGCGACGGAGCACAGCCCGTCGTGGGCGACTTTGACGTCGTCATTGATTTTTCCACCCCGCAGGGCGCGCAGGAAGCGTTTGCCATTGCGCACAAACACCGCCGGCCCTTTTTAACCGGCACCACCAACCTGCCGGAAACGTTTTTGTTTCAAATGCAGGAGGAAGAAAAAATTCCCGTGTTTTATGCACCCAACGTCAGCTTGAGCGTGTACTTTTTCACCGAACTGGTGCGCCAGGCGGCCAAGATGTATGCGGGGTACGATTTTAAATTGCACGAAATTCACCACGTGCACAAAAAGGACGCGCCCAGCGGCACCGCCAAAAAACTGGCGGACGTGCTGGACCTGCCCTACGGCGACGTGACCTACGAACGCACCGGCGAAACAGTAGGCACCCACACGGCGTCTTTTGTATCTGCCTTTGATGAAATTACCCTCACGCACGAGGCCAAAAACCGCGATTTGTTTGCGGATTCGGCCGTCCACATCGCCCTGTGGCTGATGAAACGCGAGAGCGGTTTTTACACCATGTCGGACTACGCGAAATTTAAATTGAAGGAAAAGAGAAAATGAAAATCCACTTTGTAGGCATTGGGGGCGTGGGCATGAGCGCGCTGGCGCAGCTGCACGCCATGGGCGGGGACCGGGTGACCGGGTCCGACCGCTTAATCAGCAAAGGATATACCGATATGGCCCTGTGGGGCTACCTGAAAAAACTCGGGGTGGAATTGTTCCCGCAGGACGGCAGCGGCCTTACCAAAGGCACCGATTTGGTCATTTTGTCTTCCGCCATTGAAGACGACAACCCGGAACTCGTAAAAGCCAAAGCGCTGGGCATTTCCACGATGCACCGCTCCGAACTGTTGGCCAAACACGTGGCCGCACACCGCACGATTGCCGTTTCCGGCACCAGCGGAAAAAGCACCACGACGGCCATGGTGTACGACATTTTGGCCTTTGCGGGGATGAGCCCGTCCGTCATCACGGGGGCGGCAATTTTGTCCTTGCAAAAGGAACAGGGCGTCTTTGGCAACGTGTACAAAGGCCAGTCCGATATTTTGGTGATTGAGGCCGACGAAAGCGACGGCTCCATCGTTCAATACCACCCGTATTTGGGCCTGTGCTTAAATTTGCAGAAAGACCACAAAGAAATCAACATTTTGCAGGGCTATTTTAAAGAATTTATTTCCCACTGCAAAACCGCCATCATCAACGCCGAAGAAGAAAACCTGCGCCAAATTGCGCCGCAGGCCAAAACGTTCGGCCTTTCGCTGGGGGACGTACACCCGACGGAAATCAAGGTGGACGGTTTCGGCTCGGACTTTATCATCCAGGGCCAGCCCTTCCGCCTGCACGTGCCCGGGCTGCACAACGTAGCCAACGCCGTGGCCGCGGTGGCCGCCGCCCTGCAAATGGGCGTGGATTTGGAAACCTGCGCCAAAGCGTTAAACAAATTCCAGGGCATTGCGCGGCGGTTTGCCAGCGTAGGCAGTTACGACAAAATTGAAGTGATTGACGACTTTGCCCACAACCCGCACAAACTCGGCGCCACCATTGCGGCCGCCCACCTGCGCGGCAAACGGGTGCTGGCGTTCTACCAGCCGCATGCGTTTACGTCCATTAAATTATTGGCGCCGGAATTTGTGGACAGCTTTGCCAAACACATCGGTCCGCAGGACCACCTGTGGCTGACGGAAGTGTACTACCCGGGCGGAACCATTCCGCAAGGGGTGTCCTGCCGCACCGTGTACGAAGGGCTAAAAGCCCGCGGCGTAAACGTCAGCTACGACGATTGCCGCGAACGCATCTTGGCCGAAATGGCCGGGGCCGCCCAACCGGGCGACATCCTGCTGGTGTTGGGCGCGCGCGACCCGACGCTGACGGACTTTGCCCGCAAACTGCTGGCCGCCCTCAAGGAGCGCCAACCCGTATCCGGCTGTAAAAACTGTATGCTGGGCAACTGTTGTTTGCACTACACCAAATAGTTTTAAAAAAGCCCCGGTGATTGGCCGGGGCTTTTTTACGGATAAATTTGCGTTATTTATCGCCGTCCATACGCTCTTTAAAAATGCGCGCATTGACCAGCTGCTTAAACACTTTGCCGCGGTGCTCAAAATCTTTGAATTGGTCAAAGCTGGAGCACGCCGGAGAAAGCAGCACAATATCCCCGCGGGCGGCGCCGTCCATGGCCGTATTGACGGCTTGTTCCAGCGTCACGCAGCGCAGCAAATCCACCGCGCCGTGCAGTTCCTTTTCAATTTTGTCCATGGCTTCGCCAATCGTCAGCACGCGTTTGCAGTAGTCTTGCAAATACGGGATTAACACTTCGTACGAGGCGCCTTTGTCGCGCCCGCCCAAAATCAACCACAAATTTTTGCTTTTTTCAAAGCTTTTTAGCGCGGTAATCGTGGAATCCAAATTGGTGGCTTTGGAATCGTTCACATACGTCACGCCGCGGTGGTAGGCAAATTGTTCAATGCGGTGTTCCATCGCCTGGAATTGCGCGAACACGTCCTGGATGACGGACGCGTCCACCCCTGCGGCCAACGCCATCAAAGCGGCGGCCATGGCGTTTTCTATATTGTGAATGCCTTTTAAATGCGGCGGGCGGATTTGGTGCCCCTCGCTGAAAATCAGCTCATCGCCGTCAAAAAACACATCGGTCTTCAGCAAATGTTTCGGGTGGGTGGAAAACGCCAGCACCCGGCTTTTGGTTTTTTCCACCAGTTGGGCGCACACGGCGTCGGCCCCGTTCACCACCAGCACGTCGTTTTCGCGCTGGTTTTTGAACACTTTGGCCTTGGCCTTGATATAGCCTTTCATTCCGCCGTGGTGGTCCAAATGGTCGGGCGTAATGTTTAAAATGCAGGCAAACTGCGGGTGGAAATAGGTGCTGTCTTCCAGCTGGTAGCTGGATACTTCAATCACAATATCGTCGCCGGGTTTTACGTCCGCCACACATTGCGAAACGGGACTGCCGATATTGCCGCAAATGTGCACGCGGCGGCCTTTGTTTTCGCGCGCGGCCGCTTCCGTCAGCACGGCCCCCAACAGCGCCGTGGTGGTGGTTTTGCCGTTGGTGCCCGTTACCGCAAACACACGCACGGGCTTGGGCATAAAGGCCAGCGCCACTTCCAGTTCGCTAAATACGGGGATGCCGCGTTTTTTGGCTTCCAACAGCACCGGGTGCTGCGGAAAAATGCCCGGGCTTTTAATCCAAAAGCCGCAGTCGTAAATTTTGTCCGTATGACCGCCCTTTTCCACCGACACGCCCGCCGGGAACGAAAACGCTCCCGCATGGGACATGGCAGAATCCTCGCTGATAAGCACTTCAAATCCGTTAGCCGCCAGCAGCGATGCCGCCGCCCGGCCGCTTTTGCCCAGGCCTAGTACACACGCCTTGAGGCCTTTTACTTTATTTTTATGAAACATTTTATTTTCCTTGCCGCAAAAAAGCGCAAATGGTTTCTTTATCCGAAAAATGCCGTTTTTCCGTGCCGATAATTTGGTAATCTTCATGCCCTTTGCCGGCCACCAGCACAATGTCGCCCGGTCGGGCGGCGTGCAGGGCGCGGCCGATGGCTTCGGCCCGGTCCGGTACAATTTCGTAATTGGTAAAACCGTTCATTCCTTGCAAAATATCATTAAAAATCTGTTTTGGGTCCTCACAGCGGGGGTTGTCGTTGGTCAAAAACACCCGGTCCGCGTGCGAACAAGCCGTCTTGCCCATCAGCGGCCGTTTGGTGCGGTCCCGCTGGCCGCCGCAGCCAAACACCACAAACAAGCGGCCCTTTTTAAACGGGGCCAGCGTATCAAACGCGCGCTGCAGCGCTTCGTTGGTATAGGCAAAATCCACAAATACAAAAAAATCCTGTCCCGCGTCCACGCGTTCCATCCGCCCCGGCACCCCCGGCAGTTGGGCGAGCCCTTGGGCCATTTGTTCAAGCAACACCCCGCTGGCCTGCGCCGCGGCACACGCCGCCAACGCGTTGTACACGTTGTGCCGCCCCAACAGGCGGATGTGCATCGGTACGCCGCGCACTTCAAACGAAGTGCCTTCCAGCGTTTCCCGGATGTTCGCAGCCTGCCAGTCGGAAGACGTATCCAACGAAAACGTCACCGTATGCACGCGGCCGCGCAGTTCTTCCAACAGGCGCCGGCCGTACGGGTCGTCTGCATTCAGGACGGCCGTGCGGTTGGGCTTCGGGTTGTGCGGGTCGGCTAAATTTTCAAACAGTTTGTGTTTGGCTTTAAAATAATTTTCAAACGTGTAGTGAAAGTCCAAATGGTCGCGCTGGAGGTTGGTAAATACGGCCGTGTCGTACCAGATATGGCGCACCCGCTGGAGTTCCAGCGCGTGGGAAGAAACTTCCATCACCACGCTGTCGCACGGTTTGCGGCGCATTTGCGCCAGCAGGTCAAACAGCACCAACGCCGCGGGCGTGGTGTTGGGGGCCGCGCACAGCACTTGCCCCGCCATGCGGTAATTGATGGTGCCCAGGGCGCCCACCGTATGCCCGGCCGTCGTTAACACCGATTCCAGCAAATACGCAATAGACGTTTTGCCCTTGGTGCCGGTAATGCCAATCATCTTCATCGCGTCGGACGGGCGGCCGTAAAATTCATACGCGGCGTCCGCCATATCGCGGTCAATATCGTCCGATTGGTAATACAGCACCGGGCACGGCTGCTCGGCCGGTACCGACGACACCACCATCACCGCCCCGCGCGCCACGGCATCCGCCACAAAGCGGTTGCCGTCCACGTTGGCCCCTTTTAAGGCAAAAAACACAAACCCCGGGCGTACGTCCTGCGAGCGGAACGTCAGGCCCGTAAGGTGTAAACCGTGTTGCGCGGCTTGCGATAGTACAATACTGGAAGACATAGAAATATGGTATCAAATTGGTAGAATGTAGAAAACGGAAAAAAGGTCCCGTTTTTAAAATAGGTATGAAGAACCTGCGTATATACGGAAAACCGCCCTATTTGCTGGCACTTTTGCACGGCGGCCCCGGGGCACGGGGAAGCCTGGCGGGCGCCGCGCGCGAATTGGGCCGCTTCCGCGGCGTTTGGGAACCCCTGCAAACCCGTTTGAGCGTGCCGGACTTGCTGGAAGAACTGCACGAGCAGTTATCGGGTGCCGCCCAGCCGCTGACGTTGGCCGGGCATTCGTGGGGCGCGTGGCTGGGGCTGTTGTATACGGCGCTTTTCCCGCAGGAGGTAAAACACCTGGTGCTTATTTCCTGCCCGCCGCTGGAAGAAAAATTTGTCCCGCAAATTTTACAGCGCCGCCTGGCGCTCCTGCCGCCCGAAGACGCCGCCCAATACCAACACGCCCAAGCCGTTTTGGAACACCGCGAAACAGGCAACCCGCGACACGCGCTGGAAACATTGCAACGCCTCACCCAACAAACGGATTTTTACTGCCCATGCAAATATGATGACCGCTGCCTGGAACTGGACGAAGCGCAATACGCCGCCGTCTGGCCGCAGGCTGAACACCTGCGCACAAGCGGCACCCTGCTGGCGTATGCCCGCCAGGTAAGCTGCCCGATTACCGTACTGCACGGCGCGCAGGACCCGCACCCGGTACAAGGCGTGTTGGAACCGCTCCAAGCGTGCGGCAAAAACGTGCAAAGCCTCGTGTGGAAAAAATGCGGCCACTCGCCGTTTGCCGAAACATACGCGTGCGACGCATTTTACCGCTTTCTGCGGCAAGCCTAAAATTTATCCGAAAATTTTAAGCAAGAGACCCGGCTACTTGGTTTTGGCAGACTTTTGTGCGGCCAGCAAATTTTCCATATCTGCCGCGATTAACGCCAGGTGCTGTTTGATTTGGGGTTGTTTGGTTTCGAGCAGCGGCAGAAGTTTGCCGCGCACCCAGTTACGGGTGAAGGCGTCGTCAAAATTGGTTTGGTCGGTCACGTGCGGCAAATCGTTGTTTTGCAAATACGCCTCGGTTTCCGCACGCGTAATGCACAAAAGCGGGCGGACGATTTCCACCCCCGCGGTCAGCGGGCGACGCACCGGAATGCCGGCCAGCCCCTTGGCTTTGGTGCCGCGCAATAAATTAAGCAAAACCGTTTCGGCCTGGTCATCCAACTGGTGGCCGAGTGCCACTTTGTTGGCGCCCCACTTGCGGGCCAGCTTTATATAGGCCTCATAGCGGGCTTTGCGCGCGCCGTGTTCCGGGCTTAAATCAAACTGGGCGGCCGTGGCTTTGGCATTGGTTTTAAGCGTCAAAAATTCTACATCCAGGTCCTTGCACAGCTGGCGGCAAAAACGCTGGTCCGCCGCGGCGGCTTTGCCGCGCAGGCCGTGGTTGATGTGCGCGGCGGCCAGAGAGAAATGTTTCTCCGCCGACAGGTAGCACAAAAAGTGCAGCAAACACACCGAATCCGCCCCGCCGCTAAGCCCCACCAGCACGCAATCGCCCCGCCCCACCAGGCGGGAGGCAAATGCCCGCATGCGCGGCAGAACAGACGCATTAAAACTTTTTTTTGTCATATAAAAAAGTATAATAAATTAAATAGAAACAAGGGAAAGCACTTATGAAAAAGAGAATTTTAATTGTAGAAGATGAAGCCAGCATCATTGATTTGCTGACGCTGGTTCTAACCCGCGAAGGCTACGAAGTTTATTCCTGCCAAACGGGGCGCGACGCTATCGCCATGATGAAAAAAGTTCATCCCCATTTGGTCATTTTGGACGTTATGCTCCCCGGGTTGGATGGGGCGAGCATCATCAAAATTATGAACGAAGACGAAACCCTCGCTTCCACGCCGGTGATTATCACCTCCGCGCTGGTGGAATCGGAAAAAATGTTTGTGGGCTACCCGCAGGTGAAAGGGTTTTGTTCCAAGCCGTTTGCCTTGGCCGACTTTGTGGCCAAAGCCAAACAAGCCTTGGGCGATTAACACTTTAGAAGACAAAAAAATACCCGCTTCACGCGGGTATTTTTTATGCTCAAATTTTACCGGACCGAAGCGTTCCAGTGGGCGTAATGCTTCCAAAACGCACTAAGCAGTTCGTCCAAAAACAGTTCCTTGCTGGTTTCCGCGCCGATCAGCTGCTTTAAGCTGACGGCTTTTTCTTTTAGCGAAGCCGGCAAGCGGTTGTTCACGTTCACGCCCATTCCCACCAGGGCCAGGCGGTTGTTTTCGTCAAAAAACGTTTCCACCAGCACCCCGGCAATTTTTTTCCATTTGCGGGTTTTGGCGTCCCACGCCAGCACGGCGTTGGGCGCTTTTACTTTGGTTTTTACGCCAAACACATCCGCCAGCATATCCGCCGCGGCTTGCGCGGCCTGCAAGCAAAGCGACTGGGCGCACAAATCTTTTTTCTGCGGGCGCAAAATAAGCGTAAAATACACGCCGCCTTCCCCCGCACTGAACGCGCGGCCGTCCTGGCAGCGGGCGGCGGTTTGCTCGCACGCGAGCACCAGGGTGCCGTCCGGCTCGCCTTTTTGGGCCAGTTCATAGGCCAGGTCCTGCGTGCTGTCCAGCGTTTCCAGGCCGATTACTTTTGTTACACATTGCAACGGAAATGTCGTTTCTTCCATACTTATATTCTACCAATTTCCGGCCGCACGCCGCGGCGCGTTATTTCTTTTTGCCCGTGCCTTTTACGTCCATTTCGCGCAGTTCAAACAACCGGTCGCGCAATTCGGCCGCCAGCTCAAAGTTAAGTGCGTCCGCGGCTTGGAGCATTTGCTGTTCCAAATCTTTTTCCACCGCTTTGATGTTCTTGAGCGTCGGCTCCGGCAAGGCTTGGCTTAAAATACCAAAGGCGCTGGTCTTGGTTTGCTGGGCAAATTCTTTTAGCTCCACTTCCGTCTTTTGAATGGTCTTGGGCGTGATGTGGTGTTCTTTGTTGTACGCTTCCTGCAGTTCGCGGCGGCGGTTCATTTCGTTTAACGCGTAGGTGATGGAATCGGTCTTGCGGTCCGCATACAAAATTACTTCGCCGTCTGCGTTGCGGGCGGCGCGGCCCGAAATCTGGATGAGCGTAGTCGTGTTGCGCAGGAAACCTTCGTTATCCGCGCCCAGAATGGCCACCAGCCCCACCTGCGGGATATCAATCCCTTCGCGCAGCAGGTTAATGCCCACCAGCACGTCAAACTTGCCTTGGCGGAATTCTTTTAAAATTTCCACGCGGTCCAGGGCCTCAATATCTGAGTGCAGGTAGCGCGTTTTGATGTTCTTTTCGGTAAAGAAGGTGCTTAAATCTTCGGCCGTTTTTTTGGTCAGCGCCAGCACCAGCGTGCGTTCGCCGCGCTTTTTGTGCTCGTTGATTTTTTCCACCAGGTGGTCAATCTGCCCGGTGGTGGGGTGTATGTACACTTTCGGGTCCACCAGCCCCGTGGGGCGGATGACTTGCTCCACAATGTGGTTGCCGCTGACGGTCAATTCGTACGGGCCGGGCGTGGCCGATACAAAAATCGTGGACGGGAGCAATTTTTCAAATTCGTCAAATTTAAGCGGGCGGTTGTCCAGCGCCGAAGGCAGGCGGAAACCGAAGTCCACCAGCATTTGCTTGCGCGCGCGGTCCCCGTTGAACATCCCGCGCACTTGCGGCAGGGCCACGTGGGATTCGTCCACCATCATCAAAAAATCATCGTAGCGTTTAAAATAATCCAGCAAACACGCCGGCCGCTCCCCGGGTTTGCGTCCGTCCATATAGCGGGAATAGTTTTCAATCCCCGGGCAGAAACCTGCCTGTTGGAGCATTTCCAAATCGTACTCGGTGCGCTGTTTTAAGCGGTAGGCTTCCAGTTCTTTGCCCATGCGCAGCAGTTCCGCGTGGCGCACCTCCAGGTCGCGGCGGATTTGGTCAATGGCGTTTTGGGTGTCTTCGTCCGTGGCCACAAAGTGTTTGGCGGGGTAAATCCACGCTTCGTCCAGCTCCGCCAGCACGTTGCCCGTGATGGGATGAATTTCGTAAATGTGCGAAATCGTTTTGCCCGAGATTTCCACGCGGATGGCGTTTTGGCTGTACGGCGTCATCACGTCCGTAAACGGCCCGCGCATGCGGAACTTGCCGGACGAAAATTCCATTTCGTCGCGGTGGTATTGGATTTTAATCAGCTGAGCGGACAGATAAGAGCGCGTCATTTCGGCGCCTTTTTTAACGTAAATGCGCATTTCGCGGAAGCTGTCCGGCGAGCCGATGTTGTAAATGCACGAAACGGACGCCACCACAATCACGTCTTTGCGTGTGAGCAGCGAGGTGGTTGCCTTTAAGCGCAGTTTATCAATGTGTTCGTTGACGGCGGAATCTTTTTCAATATACGTATCCGTCTGCGGGATGTAGGCTTCGGGCTGGTAATAATCGTAATACGAAATGAAATATTCTACGGCATTTTCGGGGAAGAATTGTTTGAACTCGCCATAGAGCTGCGCGGCCAACACTTTGTTGGGCGACAAGATAAGCGTCGGACGGTTGAGGTTGGCAATTACGTTGGCCATGGTAAACGTTTTCCCGGAGCCCGTCACGCCCAAGAGCGTTTGGCGTTGGTAGCCGGCTTGCACACCGGCCGTCAGCGCGGCAATGGCTTTGGGCTGGTCGCCCGCGGGCTTAAAAGGGGAAACTAATTTAAAATGGTCCATACTTTATTCTACCTATATCCAATAGACAAAAAAAGGGCGGCCGCAGCCGCCCTGGTTGAAATAGATTTATTTGACGCTCGTTCCGGCGTGGGTAAAAGTGGAATCCAACACGCCCGGCAGCAGCTGGGCCACGCCGTCAATCATAAACTGCATGGCAATGGCGCACAAAATCATACCCATAAAACGGATGACAATCTGCGTGCCGTTGGGGCCGATTTTGTTAAAGATATACCGCGAGCCGACCAAACACACGCCCACAATGGCCGAGCTTAAAAACAGTACGCCAATCATCATCATCGCCATGGAAAAAGTGGTCGTTTTTTCGGCGTACAAAATGGCCGTGGTGATAGACCCGGGACCGATAAAAAGCGGCATGGCCACCGGCACCAAAATATGGCTCAGGCGGTTGCGGGCCTGGTCAAAGGTGTTGCCTTGCGCGGCGGCGGTTTCAATGCCGTGGCTTTCAAACTTGCTTTTACCTTGCAACATGCGCAACCCGACGATTAAAATGATAATGGACCCCGCCAGGCGGAAGGCCGGAATGGTAATGCCGAACAGCGTCAAAATCCGGTTGCCGAACACAAAAAACGCCGTCAACAACAGAAAAATTGCCAACGCCATCATCAGCGCTACGGCGCGCTGCACTTTGGGCGTTTCGTTTTCCACATGCTCCAAAAATATCGGCACGTTGCCGATAGGGTTTAAAATGGACAACATACCAATAAACGAGTTTACCAACAGACCCCAATCCATATTTTGCCAGTTACTCCTAAAATAGAAATTGCCTGCCGAAAAGCAGACAGTTAAAAACCATATTAATAGTATATAAAATAAGCGGGCTTGTGCTTACAAAAAGCGGAATGCCTCCCGGCGCCCCCGGAGGAGCAGACGGATAGGCCGGGGCGGCATTTTGTTGGAATGCCCCACCGCCGCGCGCAAAGCAGTTTGCGCGCTTACCGCCCCAATAAAAAACCCCGCCGGATGCGGGGTTTATAAATGGTGGGCAGTACAGGGTTCGCCTACAAGTCGGCTCGTTGACCCTCGCCGCTCGCAGGCCCGCCTCGCGGTGCTCGCCTTGCTTACGCAAACTCGCACATCGCTGCGGCTTTCGAACGCTGCCGCGCGCAAAGCAGTTTGCGCGCTTACCGCCCCAATAAAAAACCCCGCCGGATGCGGGGTTTATAAATGGTGGGC
>CALUZE010000010.1 GCA_944325235.1 uncultured Elusimicrobiales bacterium
GTAACCCATTTTTTCTATTTTTTCAAATTCGTGCAGCATCAAAAAATACTGGCTTGTTTTTTCGTACACTTCCCCCCGGCCCAAACGCGGGTTGGGGTCGTTGGGGGCCAGCTGGACGGCTTTGTTGTAATACGTGAGAGCCTCGTCCATTTGGCGCGCCTCAAAATACATAGAGCCGATTTGCGTGTAGATGGCAGGCGCCAAATTCGCGTCCTCTTTTGCCAGGGCCAGCAGTTTTTCCACCGCTTTATCCAAATCAAAAAGCGAAAGCACCATCACATATTGGTACAGTATCCGCGCATTGTCCGGCTCCAATTTAAACGCCTGGTCGTAGGCTTTTTCGGCTTCGGACAGATTGTTTTTTTTGAGCTGATAGGTGCCGTACACCAGCCAGTCTTCGGCGTCGTTTTCGCCTTGGTCAACAAATCCGATATACGGCTCGGCTTTTTCCGGGGCGCCGTCCGCCAGGGCTTGGGCAACCAACATCCGCTTGAGGTATTTGGAATCGGGGCTTAATTGGAGGGTTTTTTCCAGCTCGGCAAAGGCTTTGGGGCTGTCCGCCCGCTGGGCGTAAACGGCTTTTAAAAATTGGGTAAACAGGCGGGCTTCCGCCTTGCTTTGGTCATTAAGCGAGAAGGCCCACGCCGGGCCGGCCGCCATACACAGGGCCAACACCAAAAATTTTTTCATAAATCGGCTCCCATTATCAGTGCGTCGTCTTTCCCGTCGTAAAATTTTTCACGCCGGCCCATTTCCTTCAGCCCCGCCTTGGTGTAGAGTGCGATGGCCGGGTGGTTGCGCACGTTTACTTCCAGCGTGACGGTAGTGCCGCCGCTTTCGCGCACGTTGCGCAGCGCGTAGGACAACAGCCGAAAGCCAATCCCTTTGCGGCACGCAGCGGGCAGTACGGCCAAATTTAAAATTTCACAAAATCCAGCGGCCAGCCGCAGCGCCAAAAAGCCGACGATTTCGCCGTCTTCTTCCCAACACCAAATACGGGAAGCCGCGTTGGCAATTTCCCCCGCCATGCCTTTTTCGCCCCAGTGGGCGCTCATCGGCTGGGTGCTTTCAATATAAGCCAGCCGGGCGGCGTCCAACGGGCGGGCGGGGCGCATTTTCATACGGGTTTAATCAGTTCAAAGCGGGCCGGTTTTAAATACAGCGGTTCCAGCGCGTCTTTTTCCCAGCCGTCCCCGCAGGCCATCGCCAAAAATCGGGCCGGCTGCAATTTGCACACTTTTTCGTCGGCCAGCGGATAGGCGTCCCCCAGCAAACCGGCCAGGGAGGTGCCTTCCTTATCGGTGCCGGCCACATACAACGGGCGGCCGTATTCCGCCAGGCGCTTTAACAGCTCCTCGCGCGAAAGCCAGGCCGGGCCGGCGTGTTGTTCATCAAAAATCTGCAAAAAGTATTCTTCCCTAAACGCATGCAGCACCACGGCCAGGGCACCGTCCGGGTGTTGTTTTTGCCAAGCTTGGAACGCGCGGGAAGACTGCGCCTGAAAGTGTACGGCTTCAAACATTGTAGCGCCGCGGACTTCGGTATGGTTTAAATATTTCATCATAGACGCAAACGTAAGCGAAATGCGGATGCCCGTAAACCGCCCCGGGCCGCGGATGATAAAAATCCGCCCGATGTCCGCCAGTTCCGCCCCGGCCTTGGCCAGCAACGCATTTAACACGGAAAATAACAACTTTTCCTGTTTGATGCCTTTGCGGCGGGCCACAAAGCGTTTGCCGTCTTTTTCCAACACCAACAGAAGCGGCGAAGAAGACGTATCCATCGCCAAAGTTACTTGTTTGCCGCTTTGCATAATTCCTCCAACAGCGCGTCGGACACGCGCCCAAAAGAGTGGAGCGCAATTTCGCGCTCGTCCCCTTCTTTTAAGATAAAATCCATTTCCAGGCGGTCCTGCGGCAGCATATGGCGGATAGGGTCCGGCCATTCTGCCAGGATGACGGCTTTTTCGTCCTCCAGCATTTCTTCAAAGCCGAGGTTGAACACTTCGCCTTCTTCCAGGCGGAACAAATCGATGTGAAACAGCCGATGATTTTTGTTTTTGTATTCCTTCATCAGGCTAAAGCTGGCGCTGGTGGGCGAGCTTTTAAGCCCCATGGCGGCCGCAATGCCTTTGACAAACACGGTTTTGCCCGCGCCGATCGGCCCGCGCAAAAAGATGATTTCGCCCCCTTTTAGCGAGTGAGCAAAACGGGAAGCCAACGCCAGGGTGTCTTCACGCGAGTGGGAAACGAGATGTCCTGTTTTCATTATTTCACCGTCTTAATGCAAATTTCGTGGCCGTCTATTTCCCGGCGGTCTAAATTGGTGGGATCCGGCACTTCTTTGCCGTCCACGGAAAAAACATATTTGTATTCACCGCCCGTCAACGCAACAGACGTTTCAAAATAGCCTTTGCGGTAGGCTTTCAGCACAATCGGGTCTTTGCCCCAGCGGTTGAAATCGGCCAGCAGTTCCACTTTTTTGGCACCGGGAGCCGTCAAATAAAACTTGCGGTATTTTACTTCCGTATCGTATTTTTGCGGAGTCGGTTTCATCCGCGCAAGTAAGCTTTCCTTATTCAGCGGCGCCACGGAAGCGGAGCTTTCAATCGTGTCGGCGGCGTAGTCGTAGTAATCTTCGGACGCGACAAAGAACCACGTCAGCACAATCACAATCAGCAACACAAAGAGCACAAACAAAGCACCGGGTTTTTTAATCTTCGGCATCTAAAAAACTCCTTAAATAAAATTCAGCCCCACATTCCTGGGCGACTTTTTTGACAGCCTGTGCATCCGCACCGGTTTTGTCTACACAGCTGGCTACCACACGGTCAAACCCGGCATCCGCGCACAGGCGGATGAACTCGCACACGGCGTCGTAGCCGTTTTCGTAACCGGGGGCGGGGCACACAATGCGGCGCCAGACGGTTTCGTTCTCGGCGTTCAGGCTGACGTTTACCACGTCCACCACGCGGCGCAAGTCGGGCACGATGTTTTTATGGTTAATCAAATTGCCCAACCCGTTGGTGTTCAGCCGCACTTTAAACGGCGGATATTTGGCCTGTGCCATCCAGCCTTTAAGCGTCTGGGCCGTAAACAGCAGTACGTCTAGGCGCATGGTCGGCTCGCCATAGCCGCAGAACACGACCTCTTTAAACGGCGCTTTTTTAAGTTCCTTCTCCAGGGCGGCCACCACTTCGCCGGCGGTAGGTTCGTTGCCTTGCAAATTCAGGTTGTTGCCGTGGAAGTCCATTTTCCACTTGGTTTTAATGCAAAAGGTGCATAGGTTCGGGCAACGGTTGGTAATGTTCAGATAGACGCCATCCCCAAAGCGGTAGGCGATTTTGGGCGTTTCTTGTTTTGCCATAAATACCTCTTATAGTTATTATACCAATTTGCATACGGCGCAACCCGCCCGAAAGAGGCTAGAAAAACGGACACGGACAAACGAAAATTAATAAAATAAAAGTAGGGAGAGGTGGCCGAGTGGTTTAAGGCACTAGTCTTGAAAACTGGCATACCGCAAGGTATCGAGGGTTCGAATCCCTCCCTCTCCGTATTTTAGTTTTAAGTTTCTTAAAAATCCCCGTTAGGCTCTACGCCAAACGGGGATTTTGCTGTTTTAGAACTTCTTTTACTCACTACAAAGCAAAAAATGATTGCGTATTCCCAATAGGAATATTGTTTTTTACAAGCCCTATAACCTAAAACTCCCCAGGCATATGCCTAGGGAGTTTTGATACTTACGTATGGTTACTTTGCGCCGCCAGCAATTAGGAGAGCGCCAAGGTCTCTTCTCTTATTAGGGCAAATTTTCATTCCAGTAAGTCTTTTCGGACGGATCTTCTTCCGGCAAGCCATTCTTTTTGAGATTTTCGGTCGCTTTAGGAAAGTTTCTCAAAGCCATTTGCTGGTATTCGTTCCAACTGGCTACCGGTTCCTCGGGAGATTGGTACATCATCTCCATTTGAGGGACATTTTCCCATAAGAAGGAATGTTCTTTTGCCTGATAGCGGGCCAACTGTTCGGTTTTTCCCGTAATTTGATTATAGGCGTAGAGCGTTATTTGTCCGTAAGGAGCCAGCGTAATTAAAAGAGCGTCCCAAGGTCTATCGCCTTCCACCATTAGCTTTTCAATCATCTCTTGGCGGGGCAAATCGGCTTCCAACACATAACTCTTATTTTCAGCAATAGAATACCAAGCCACTCTAAAAGTATATGGTAGGGGTTTTTCGTTTTCAAGCCGTATGCTGTGATTAGAAAAAGAGGCCGCATTTTTTAAGAAAATTTTGGGAAACACATACACCGCATCTTCGTATTCATCAGAAAGAGAAAAAGAGGCTTTTAACAGTTCCGCAGGGTAAAGCGTGGGCGCCTGCATGTGAATGGCGTACTCCGTAATGCCTGCTTCTGATTTTTTTACAGTATCGTAATCTTCGGGGATTTCCCCTCTTTTACGAACGGCAAGAGCGCCCTTGTAATACTGAAGCAGTTCCTCCCGCACTTCTTTGAAGAATTTGCCCGTATCTCGTCCGCCCCATTGTTCAATGTACGCTTCCGCTTGTTCGGCACTGGGAGGAATGGGCATATGGCCTAAAGCCATGTCTATTGCATATTTTCTTGCTTCATCTATTTTTTTCAAATTTGGCTTGTAAGGATTGGCTTCTTCATAAACGATAACAGCAGAAAGCACTTCCGGAGAAATGGTCGGTTCCGGCAGAGATATGTTTTCTTGCGTCATAGCAATAGCACGAAGCATTTGCAGCCGCATATTAATAAGCGTGTTCCAGAACCATTTTTCTTCCGGCGTATCCAACACGTCCATCATTTTATCCAAGCTATTGTTAGATTCTGCATAGTTAAATGTTTCAAAAAAATTTTTCGGCACGGTAGTTAAGCTGGGATCAATCGCTTTTGCCAGTTTTTGTTTAATTTCTGGCGTGGCATAGGGAGATGATGTATCATTAGAAGATGGGCTGCCGATGCACCCCATCTGGGAATAAAAAAGAGAGGCTACTAACGCCAAATTGAATAATTTTTTCATACACGCTCCTCACTGCATAATTTGAATTATTATAGCAGAAATGCTATTAAGTGAAAAAAATTTTTTTATTGTTTTTTCTCTGCTGCACCCTGCTGCCGGGCGTGATGCCCGTGCAGGCGCGGGTGTATTGGCTGGGGCGCAACATTGATATGGCCCTGCAATTTGGTATCCACACCAAACAGAACTGGCGTATGGTCCGCTCGTACGGGCATTCGCTGTTGGTTGTCATTCCGCAAAATCCCCAAGCTTTCGCCCGCAAATACAATCCACAAAACCCCAACGCCTATTTTAAAGAATTGGAACAAGATTTCGGCCACGGTTACAAAGGTTTTATCATTGCCGCCTACGCCGAAAACGGCACCCACCTCATCGGACACGCCGACGGATACTTGGTGGCCCGCCTCAACGCCCCGCGGGAAATGGAATCCGTGCGGGATTTCTTCGCCCAGCGCGATAACGGAAAATGGAATTTTGCGTTCGGCGAAGTTTTCTCCCCTTATGGCGATGAAGATTTCGCCCTGCGCCTGCTGCAGCGCGCGCGGCGCTACATAAACTATACCCGCCGCCGCCCGCTGCCTTATGGCACTTTCTATTTCATTACGGAACGCTTCAGCGAAAAAAAACCGGATAAAGCCGTGAACTGTAACGCATTTGCCTATTCGCTGGTGCGCTATGCGGGGGCCACCCGCGTGCCCGACTTATACGCCCAACGCGTCATGCCGGGGATTTCCCATTTGCTGCCCCGCGCCTTATTTGAAGCCGCCCCTTCCCATTCGGCGTACTTCGCGGTTCTGAAAAAATACCGGCCCGTTCCCTACGCTTCCGCCATACGCCGGCTGCACCAACGGCGTCTCGTTCAAAAAAAGCTAAAAGCATCTCATTTTCCCGTCCGCGGCGCAAAAAAGATAAAATAAGCGTATGCATTCCCGACTGATTTTACTCGGCACAGGCAACGCGCTTGTGACCAAATGCTACAATACGTGTTTTGCCCTGAAAAACGGGGAGCAATACTTTCTGACGGACGCCGGCGGCGGCAACGGCATTTTGGCCCAGCTGGAAAAAGCCCATATTCCGCTTGCCCATATTCCCGCGCTGTTTGTTACGCACGGACACACGGACCATATTTTGGGCGCCATTTGGGTCATCCGCCTGGCGGCCTCGCTTTTTACGCGCGGCAAACACCCGGGCTTAACCATTTTTTGCCACGATGAATGCGAAGAAAAACTCCGCACCTTCTGCCGCATGACGCTGACCGCCAAACTACAAGCCGTCTTGGACCGCGGCGTAAAATTCGTCCGCCTGCAAGACGGAGATACGTTCACTGCCGCCGGATTTGCCTGCACCGCGTTTGACATTCATTCCACCAAAACCAAACAATTCGGCTACCGTGCCGTCCTGCCGGACGGGCAGGTGCTGGTCTGTTTGGGCGACGAGCCGTACAACCCCGCCTGCCAACGCTACGCGCAGGGGGCGGATTGGCTGCTTTCGGAAGCGTTTTGTTTGTATGCGGAACGCGAACAATTTAACCCCTACGAAAAACACCACAGCACCGCCCTGGACGCGGCCCGCACCGCCAGCGAACTGGGCGCCAAGCACCTGGTGCTCTACCACACGCAGGACAACTGCCTGCCCGAACGCAAACGGTTGTATACGGCAGAAGCAAGGCAGGTTTTTGCCGGCCCGGTGTACGTGCCGGACGATTTGGAAACATTGGACCTGGCCCGCTGATTTAAAGGACAAAAAACCCCGCTTTCGGCGGGGTTTTTAATGGCAACAAAACGGCGTTAACTGCGGTAGGGATCTTCGGAAGGTTCTTCCTCCTCGTCAAAATCCTCTTCTTCCGCGCGGATGGCTTTGGCAAACTCGGCCCAATCCTTGCCGGGAGCTTCAAAATGGATAGTGAGCCCCGTGTTGGAATAAGGCCCGAACACTTTGTCTTCCCCCGCAAAAATATTTTGCTCCAGCGTAATTTGCAGCAAAAAATTATCCGGCAAATTGTACGTGGAACAACACCCCGCCAGCGGCGGAACCGGCCGCATATACAGCGATACTTTCGGCTCCAGCATGGTCCAGTTGTTTTCTTTCCGCTCGGCCAGCGTTTCGGCGATGAAGTCCGAAAGATAAATGCTTTCCTCGTCTTTTAGCGCAATTAATTTTTCCGCCAACGCCGGATTAAAAATACTTTCCCCCTCGCAGTACAGCCCCAGCTGATATTCCATAAATTCCCCTTCGCTGCCGGGATTAGACCAAATAGTCAACGGGGTGATTTCCAGTTCCAAATGTCCTTTTTTGCCAAATTTAATTTTTGCCATAATCGCTCCTTTTCTGTTTAAAAATCTGTCTTTTAACTACCAGCCGCCGCCACCGCCGCCGCCGGACCCACCGCCGCTGGAGCCGCCGCCGCCAAAACCGCTGGAACCGCCGCCAAAGCCGGACGACGAACGCTCCGGGCGGGCAGAAGCCGTCGCCCACAGACCGGTAAAAGCACCCGCGTCGTGGGAAAAAGCCATCCCCGCGGATTCTTCGGTTTGTCTGAGGACCGTCTCCCCCAATTCCTGTTGGAACGCATGCTGCCACTTGTTTTGCACGTTTAATGCCACGGCATACGGCAAATGGTTGCAATAAATGCGTGAAGCATCCGTCGGGTCCGAGGCAAACACCCGGTATTTTTCGGCGGTTTGCAAATACTGCAAAAAGCCTTCTATTTCGTCCATTTGTTTGCGCCCGGCCGCCGTATAGGCCCGCACCAGTTTAAAAAATATCACGCCCGGCAGCAGCAAGACAAATGCCAACACGGCCCCGCTCACGCCACCCAGCAGTGCGTACAAAAACAGCGCAAACAGCAGGGAAAAATAAAACGCAGCATCGGAGCTCTTTTTTTCGGAAAAACTTTTCACCGTCGGATACAGCCACGCAAATACAAACAAAATTCCAGCCCAGGCAGGCATGGGCAGCATGATTCCCAGTCCCGTTTTAGCATATTTCCACAGCAGGAAAACGGCAAAAGCCAACGTGGGCAGATTCGCCCACAAATGGCGTGCAAAACAGCGTCCGTTTTCCCACCGGGCCAAGGCTTTTTGCGCCGCCTTCTGCGCGGCCAAAAAGGTGGTGCGATTTACCCAATGAAGCGTGACCCGTTGCTCCTTTTCAAACAAGGCGGACAGGAATGCCTGTTCTTCCGGGGGCAGATGTCCCTGCGCAGGGGCCTCTTTCTGCACCAGCACAAAGGCTCCGCTGTCCTCTGTAATCACCTGCATACAGCCTTTTTGCACCAGCGAAAGAATAATCACGGTGTTGGTTGTGGTATCGTATTTCATTCGGCGCAGGTACCTGGCTTGCGCGGGGGACAGCCCGGCAGGCGGTTCCAACAGCCGCACCACGCGGGAGGCCGGATCCTTGCCCACCCACCGCCATACGACGGCATAATAGCCCAACAACACCAGCCACACGATTAAAATCGGCCCTAAAAAGGGGCGATATTTTTTCCATTCGCGCTCGTATTTTTCCCAACGGGACGGCTGCTGCACCGCGCCTTTGGTAAACGCGGCGGAAACGGTAAATCCTTCCCCGGGGGCCAGCGGGCGCGTCGTCACAAAAAACAGGTTTCCGTCTGCGCGGGCCGCCGCCGGGCCCGATTCGTTTTGATAGCCCGTATAGAGCGAAATACCTTGCGGCACAATCGCAGCCCCCGCAGGCAGTGTCACGCGCACAGACGCGTGTTCAATGGGGAACTGCCATTCGTTTCCCGTCACGTTCCAATAGAGCTCGTCAAAATCCGGCTGAAAGCGCACGGCGTCAAACGCCCGGTAAGAAATTTCGTAATTTTGTCCGCCGCGGGAGAGAAAAGTGTTTTCATCGCCGATATACACCATCAGGCCGTTGCTCAAGTTGCGCACCCGGTACGGTTCCGGCCGCCCGTTGCGGCGAACGGACAACACTTCATAGCCGGACAAGCCTTTCTCCGGCAACAACCGAAAAATGCCCCGCTTGATTTGGTTCCCGCAAGCCTGCACGGTAATCTGCTCGGTCACGCGGACGGACGCGTCCGGCTGGACGGCCACGGATACATTCATCCGTTCTATCCTTTCACACGGCGGTTCTTGGGCAAACGCGGCCCCGGCAAACAAAACCAGACACAACCCAAGCCCCAAAACTTTTTTCGTTCGGGGACCGAAACGGCCCGGACGAAAAAATGCGCTTCCCCGGCGGACGCGGTCCTCGTTACAAAAGAGAGAAATTGCGTGGAAAGAAAACATATTAGTTTTATTATATTTATTTTCAGTTCATTTTGATAGAATATAGAAAAGGATTGATATGCGCTACATTCTCTATTTATTTACTATGGCACTTTTGTTTGTAGGCGGAATGATGGTGGGCAACATCTACCTGCCGCCGCGGGCTGCCACGTTGGCCGCGGCCGTATCGGTGCCGCCACTTTCGCAAAACAATCCCGCCCTGCAGGACGCCACCCCGCAAACGGCCCAGCGCAATTTGAACATTTTAAACGAAGCTTTGCAATCCTGCCCCGTTGTAGTAAACGAGGAAAAAGACCGCCTGGTAAACCAAATCCGCCTGCTGCTGGCGCTGGAAGATTTCGAAATTAAAAAAGCTCAGCTGGAATTGGAAATTGCCAAAAATACGGACACCAACCGCCCGACTACCCAATTTGTGCAGGCCGTTTCCGCCTACAACGAAGCGCGCGAAACCGCCGAACAGTTAGCCGACCAATTATTCCCGCTGCCCGAACCCCAACCGGCGGAAAACGAGGCGGATACAACCGTTTCCAAGCAAGCGTCTACGGCTACCGCCACCGGCGCACCTGCCGAAAAAACCCCCTCCGACAAGGGCGAAAAAACGCCCGCACCCCAGCAAACCGCCGCAAAAGCCGCGGCAACCAAAACACCTGACGCCCCTGCAAAAACCAATGCGGCCCCAGCGTCTGACGCCGCCGCAAAAGCCGATGCCCAAAAGGCTTCTGACCAACAACAAAAAGCCCCTGCCGCCCAAGCAGCAGAGGCTACCAACCAGAAATAATTTTTACAACATGTCCCCCTTGGGAAGTTCCTTAGGGGCAACGCATGAAGCCTTTTGCCCGGCATTCGTCCCCACAACAATGTGGATGCGAAACGGGCCCGGTTCATACGGGGATTTTATGCCTTGCCCAGGCCGGGCACATCCTTATGCGCGGCCCGTCTCCTTCAACAATTCGCGGTACATCGCCAGCTGAGAGGCATACACTTGGGCCGCTTGGCCGGGGGTGTACTCGCTGCGATAGGTCCAATTTTCTTCGCCCACGGTGCCGGGGGTATTCACCCGGTCCAGGGTACCGATAATGTCCTGCCAGGAAAAAAGCGTAATGGCGGAATTGGAGCCGAGCACGCGGCGCAAAATGGCGCGCTGCGTGTCCGCGGTAAACGGGACATTGCCGTCCGTTTTTTGGGCGGAAATCATTTCCCAAATGTTGGCGCGTTCGTGCGGGTCCATGGTTTCCCACCAGCCGCGTACGGTTTCGGTATCGTGCGTAGAAGTGGTGGCCAAAGACACTTGCGGATAGTTGCGCGGTTCGCGGTAGTAGCCGTTGTCCTCGCGCTCCCAGCGCAGCACTTTGTACCCCGGAATGCGTAAATCTACCAACATTCGGCGCACATAGTTGGGAATCACGCCCAAGTCTTCGCCCACGGGCAATTTGCCTTTGGCTTCGTCCAGCACCATGCGCAAAAAGTTGTACCCGCGGTCAATCTGGTTTTGCTCGCCCTGGATATCAAATGAGCCCACGTTATCCCCAGGTGCAAACACATAGGTGCGGAAGAACCCCACCAAATGGTCCAGGCGGAAGATGTCATACAGCTCCGTTACGCGGCGGATTTTGCGCCGCCACAGTTCCAAATTATGAGAATGTTGGTACACCCAATCGTACGCGGGCAATCCCCAGCGCTGGCCACCCTTGGAAAACTGGTCCGCCGGCGCGCCGATTTCCCACCCCAAGCGGTAGTTTTCCCGCTCGGACCAGACTTCGGCACTGTCCAAATTGGTGCCGAAAGGGATATCCCCGAAAATGAGCACGCCCTTTTCCTGCGCGAACACTTTGGCGCGGCGGAGCTGCTGGTCCAAAATCCACTGGATATAGGCAAAATAATTGACGTATTCGCGGTACTGGTTTTCAAACGTGCGTACGGCGGTTTTATCAAAGTTGCGCAACCCTTCGGGCCATTGGGTCCAGGTTTGCCATTTGTAAAATTCCTTAATCGCGCGGAACACCGCATAGCCGCGCAGCCAGCCGGATTGGGCGGCGGTGTACGCCTCAAAGGCTTGAAAGCGGGGCGTATTGGCGGCGGCTTCCGCCTGCAAAAAGTGCTGATACGCAAACCACAATGCTTTGAGTTTGGCCTGCTTGACGGCAAAAAACGGTGCTTTTTGGGCGTTGTGCCACGTGGCAATCTGGGGCGCCAGCGAGGCGACAAATTCTTGGGCGCGGGGGCTGGCGGCCACGTCAGGCACGTCAGAAATGTCGGCGTACACGGGGTCCGTAGCGAAGGCGCTTAAAGCGGAGTACGGGCAGGTTTCGCCGGGGGCGGTTTCCTGCAGGGGCAGGATTTGAATAATTTTGGCCCCTTGGGAGGCTAAAAACTCCGTCCACTGCCGAAGGGACGAAAAATCCCCTACGCCCCAATCGCCGTCGGTTTTCATCGCGGCGAGCGGGAGCAAAATGCCGTTGATACGGCTGGAAAGCACTTGGTCCTGGATGGTCATGGGGCGTTATTTTTTGGCGATGGCCTCAATTTCCACCACGCTTCCTTTGGGCAGCGCAACCACCTGGATGGTGCTGCGGGCAGGCGGGTTTTCCTTAAAGAACGACTCGTACACGGCGTTCATTTCGGCAAATTTGGTTAAATCGGTCATAAAAACGGTGGTTTTGACCACGTGTTTTAAGGTGCAGCCGGTTTCCTTTAAGATATTTTCCAAGTTATTCAAAATCAGCTCCGTTTGCACGCGCACATCGCCGCTGAAAATTTCCCCCGTGACGGGGTCAATCGGCAAGACGCCGGACGTAAACACAAAACCGCCGTCTTCAATCGCTTGGGAATACGGGCCGATGGCCTTGGGAGCATTGTTGGAATTGATAACTTTTTTCATAAAACCCTCACAAAATAAAATCGGGCACTGAAAACCCCTTTTCTATATATGGTACCAAGCACGGCGGGGCTTGTCAAACAAATAGCTTGCAAAAGGGGTTTGACGCAAAAACGGAAAAAGTGTTATAATAAATTATCGGAAAAAAGCCGCAGCAAAAAATAAAATAAATTTCTTGTGTGTGTGCTTAAATTTGTAGTATAATAAATATGTTGGGTTTAACCCGATACCAGATTAAACCCGGACAGTTCTTTTGACTGCTTTTTTGCGCTCGTAGCTCAGTGGTAGAGCATCCGCCTTTTAAGCGGGGGGCCGTGAGTTCAAGTCTCACCGGGCGCACTTTTAATGCCCTCTTCGTCTATCGGTTAGGACGTCGGATTTTCAATCCGAAAAGAGGAGTTCGATTCTCCTAGAGGGCGTATTTTTTTGTATTTAGCCGTTAGGCGTTTTACCAGGAAGAGGCCGAGATCCCTCTTCCTTTTTTGTTTTATACTTTGCTACAATTCCCCTATGACGCCCCGTTTATCGGGGTGGCGTTATCCTTTTGGCTGGTGGGGCAACCGCTGGGCGCGGCGTTCTGCACGGCTTTGGCCGTTATGCTGGCGGGCACGTATCTGGCCGTTACCGAGCCCGGCCGCAGCGGCCGTTAATCAAACCGTTTGACGCGGCGGTGGCAATACGGCTGCGTGCCGGCGCGTTCGTAGTAACGCCAATGGTAATCTTCCGCCGGCCAAAAAGTGGTGGCGGGCGTTACGCGCGTGACGACGGGGTAGCCCTTCTGTTTTAGTAAATTGATTACTTGGAAAGCCGTGTGGCGTTGCTCCAAGGTGGTGTAAAAAATTTCCGAGCGGTACTGCGGGCCGATGTCCGGCCCCTGGCCGCCGGATTGCGTCGGATCGTGTATTTCCATAAAACCTTTTACCAGCGTTTCGTAGGAAACTTGGGCCGGATCAAACACGATGCGCACCGCCTCGGCATGGCCGGTGGTATGCGTGCAGACTTGCTCGTAAGTCGGGTTTGGCACGTACCCGCCGATATAGCCGGGTTCTATCTTTAACACGCCGGGGAAGTTCTTCATCAAATGCTCCACGCCCCAGAAACACCCGCCGGCAAAAATGGCCACTTCGCCGTTTTCGCCTGCTTCTTCCGGCGCCGGCTGAAACACCAACGAAATTGAATTGACACAATGGCGCGTATTGGCGGGCGTAAAGTGTTCGCCTTCAAATACGTGGCCCAAGTGCCCGCCGCACCGTGCACACACGATTTCCGTCCGCACGCCGTCTGGGTCCGGCACGCGCTTGACGGCGCCGGGGATGGCCGCCTCAAAGCTGGGCCAGCCGCAGCCGGCATCAAACTTGGCGGAGCTTTCGTAAAGCGGCGCGCCGCATTGGCGGCACAAATAGCGCCCGGGCGCCCGATTAGCAAAGTACTTGCCGCTAAAGGGTTCTTCGGTTTCTTTATGCAAAATAACGTTTTTTTCGGATTCGTTTAATGGTTTCATAAAATGCCCCATAGGTCTATGCTATCCGTTTCGGTGCGGGCCGTCAACAGAAAAGTTATAATATAAGCAACTTTTATGAAAAAATTTCTACTTTTATTTACCTGCGTTTTCTTGGCGGCGTGCAGCTCGCTGATGCCCTACAAGGACCAGAATTTGGACTATCTGCAAGGCATTGAAAAAGACCCCAACGCCTACCGCGGGCAGGTGGTAGCTTTTGGCGGCGAAGTGGCCGGCATTACCGAAGACACCCTGCGGATGATGCTGGTAATGAAAATAGACGCCCCGCTGTATTACTACGCCACCGGAAAAGGCAATTCCCTTTCCTACGAAATGCTTTTGGTCACGTTCAACAAGCGCGGAATGCCGCAAATGACGGGTATCAAAAAGGGAAACACCATTAAAGTGCTGGCCCGCGTGAGCAGCTACGAAACGAGAAAGAACTTTACCGGGGACGATATTGCCGTACTGCATTTGATTGCGTTTGCCGTGTCCGACCACACCCAACACAAAGACTTCTTCCGCCCCGAAACGCCCGACCGCCAATTATACGAATCGTGGAAAGAAGGGAGATTGTTTTTTGAAGAATCGGCGCAGGACGTCATCAACCGCTGCCCCCAAGAGCAAGCCCCTCAATTGCCGGCACGCTTTTTTAAACAACCGGCCCCCTCGCAGGAGCCGCCCGCATCGGAACCCGCCGAACCGGAAAAGGGCATTGTGTTTGACGAAGAAGAACCTACCTTTATTTTGGACCCGCAGCCCACGGTGTGCCCGGAACAGGAGCCTGCTCCTTCGGCGGCCCCGCAACCCGACGAAAAGATGACGCCGGAAAACGCAAACCGCCCTGATTCGGAATCAGCGCAACCCGTCGCGCCGGCGAACAGCGCACCCGCCGCTGCCCCGGCAACCGAAACGCCTACCGCCCCGCTTGCGGCAAACGAAACAAACGCAGAAACGCCCGCACCCGAAAAAGCGGCAACGCCGGCAGACGTAACCGCCGCTCCCCTGCCACAAACGGAACCAGGCGAAAGCGCCGCGCCTGCAACGCCGGACGTGAAAGCCAATACCTCATCGGAGGCGGTGTTGCCCGAAAACAAAACAAGCGCGGAAAATGCCGCGCCTGAAAAAGTAATTGCCAAAACGCCGTCCGATACTCCCACGCCAACGGATGAACCGACCGCCGCTTTGGACGCACCTACAACCCCGGCGGCAACTTTGCCTTCATCAACCGCCGAAAATTAAACTTTTCTCCGTCGGCCCGAAAGGTCCCGTCCCCTACCGCATGCACGAGCCGCGGGTCCGCGCAAGACATATTTTGCCACGCCTGTACCGCCTGCAATACAAAAATCCCGTACGCCTGCAGGTATCGTTCCACCGTGCATTCCACGCACGCCACACAACCGCCCAACAGCGGGGCTTTCACACACGCCGCCGGAAACGCCGCTAAATGAAATTTTTTAAATTTGTCCGTGTCTTCCCCACTCACCATGCCAATCTGCACGGCGGTTTTTAATAGGTCTGCGCCCGGCACACACAGCACACATTCTTTGGTTTTGTTAAGCGCCCCAAACGAATAATTCCACGGCCCCGTGCACAGCGCAAAATGCCCGGCGAAGTCCATCGGCATAGACCAGGAAATCGTCATCACGTTGTTTTTCTTGCCGTCAAAGGTCGTCACCAGCAACAGCGGCCCCGGTTCCAAAAACGTGAGGGCTTTCTCCAATTTTATTTTTTTAAGTTTGTCCATAGGCGCCTCCCGCTTTTATTATAGCACGGGCAAGAAGTCAAAACAAAACACCCGCCCTGACGGTCGGGCAAACACTTCGGCTAAAACAGATGTCCGTGGCATACTGGGGTTGCCTTCGTGCAGCCAAAGGCGCGGGCACCAGCCGTGCCCATGCGCAAGAGGTCCGCAAAATGCCCCTGCACAAAGGCAGGGCCTCGTCCGGCAGGCAAAAGCGCGGCCTTGTTTTAAAATGCCCCGGCACAGCCTGAGCACCCCACATACGGCCACGCATACATCAGCCCTTTTATAAGGAGGAATTTTTTCTTATAAACCTTTCTACAAATTTGCCGAAAACCAACGCCCCTGGCGTAACAAGTCGTACATCGCCCGGTTGAGTGCCGCCGCTTGCTGACGCTGCCGGGATAAACCGTCTGGCGCAGGCGGCTGACCGGCCAGCGGTTCTTCCGCCGTGCCTGCTTCGGAAATCAGCCCTACTCTTTCCCCCGGCAGCTTAGTTATAAACGCAACACCCGGTGTGTGTTTATCCAACACGCTGTTGCCCATTGCCGCATACGGCTGGGAAATATGGAACAAATCCACCAGCGTCGGCAAAACATCGGCCTGGGAACTGATACGCTGGTTTTCTCCGGGCGGCAAAACCCCGGGCGCCACCAGGACAAACGGAACATGGAAATCTTCTTCCAGTGTGTTGCCGGAAACGCCTCGGCGGGGGTGGTCCCCCACCACAATAAATACGGTGTTGTCGTACAAACCGGCTTGTTTCAACCGGCCGATGAACTGCCCCACGGCCCAATCCGTATACGCCAAATTGCGGGCGTATTTATCGGCTGCAAATTGTTGTGCAAACGTTTTTTCCTTACCGTTGCCAAACGCCAGCGGATAAAAAACGTCAAACGGTTCGTGCGTGGACAGCGAAAAGAAAACGCCCAAAAAAGGCTGCGAAGACGTTTGCACCAAATCCGCCAAGCGCATCAGCGCCTCATAATCCGACACCGTTTCTTTAGAACGGTACGGCAACAACGGCGTTAAATTCTCCCCCGAGTGGACGGCAAACCCCATTCGCTGGGCCAACGGGCCGATATACATCCACTCGTGCTGCGCCGGATGGACGAAATAGGTTTGATATCCCTCCTTTGCAAACAACCGGCTCAGAGAACTGACCGACACCGTTTCCAACCCGCGCCCATAATACGGGAAACCGGTTATCGGACACACCCCCGATAAAATAGTTCCTATACCAATCAAACTGGCATCCGGGCTGGAAGAATAAAACCGCTTAAATACCTGCCCTTGCGCAATCAAGCTGTCTAAATGAGGGGTAGCTCCGGTAGCGGTACCGGCCAGCGCGTCTATGGCCTTCCATTGCAAACTTTCAAAAACAAGAATAATCACATTACGGCCGCGAGCGTCGGCATTAAATTGGACGCGCTTACGCAGCAGCGGGTAATGCGGGTCCACGGGCTGTTCCTGCGGGGAAGACATCCAAAAATGCTGGGCTGTTTTTAGCACTGTCTGCGAATCCATGCTTGCTTGCGAAGGCGGCAAATGATATTGTTGGAACGGACGTGCACTCTGATTGGCTCTCCACTGGTTCCACATGATAAACACGCCGTTTTGAATTAAATGCCCCTGCGTCACCCCGTACTGATAGCCATACGGAATCCACCCATACGGGCGAGCCAAAAAGGGCTGCGCGCACATCCACCCCAACATGCACAAAAATAATCCTTCCCACAACAGCTTTCCCTTTACGGGGCGTCCGTTTTTGCCGGCAATCGCAATTCCGGCCCACGCCAGCAAACACACCCCCGCCAGCCCGGCCGCTAAGGCCGTCCGATATTCCACCCACACGACCTGCCAAACCAGGCCAAACGTACTGAACAAATTTAATACATCACTCCCCGTGTGGCGGTGCACAAAGCCAAAATAAATAAGGTCCCCCGCCAACGCCAACGCAAATACCCCCAGCCCCACAAACCCAACGGAAAGCCAAAATTTTTGCCATTTAACCGATTGAACGGGTAGATTTAACGCAAGCAGCACGGGCCCGCACCACCACAGGCACGCCAGCACATCGGGCAAGAAACCCCGCCACAAACACAATAGTATTTGCCCCACCGAAAGGGAAGAAAACGTGCCCGGGTAGGCGAACAACAGCACCAGCCGCCCCAGCAAGCACAGCAATAAAAAACCGCCGGCCAGCCACGCACTGTTATACAAACGTGCCGTGTCTTTCCGGCGGATTGCTACATACAAAGCTAAAACGCCAAATCCCAACCACAAACTTATTTGATACATCATAACGCAGCGGGAAGTTTGGGAATCATCGGGTTTCCCTTCAATTCCGAGGTTTCCGTTACCCCCATATAGTCCATGCAAATGGCCAAATCTTTTTCGTTCGTCCAGATGGGCACGCAAACGGTTTGTGTGGAGTCAAACGGGCGCACCAACTGATAGGTATATCCGCCCTTTCCCACGCGGCGGGCCACCATAAACCACCGGTCGGTGGCGTCCTGTTCAAACGAAACGGCAAACCCCGGATTGGGAATGCCAGACAAAATACCTCCGCGGGTATAAAAAACGGTATTGTCTTTGCCGTTGGCGTAATCATTCTGGTCGTGCGGAGTACGCACTTCCAGCGGGGCGGCATCCAGCTGGTGCCAATACGGCGTGTAATGCTGCAGTTGTAAAAAGGTCCTTTCCTGTGCGGACAGACACGTGCCCACCAAGGTATCCACTTCGGCAATGCGCATGCGTTCAATAAAGCGCCCGTAGTACAGCACGGCAAAACTGCCCAAAATGGCCATAATAATAATGGCAATAATCAGCTCCGTCAAAGTAAACCC
>CALUZE010000011.1 GCA_944325235.1 uncultured Elusimicrobiales bacterium
ATCTCTTTAAAAGCACGTCTTTAAAACCCGCGCGGCGGCGATGGATTTTATCGCTCAGATAAACCGGTTTTTCCCATTCAAATGTCACACGGGCCAGAGCTTGTTTCTGGCGGTGCGTTTGTTGGGCCTGTTGGGCCGCACGCGTAAGAGCGGGGGCAGTTTGCGCTTGCGCAGGAGCATAGCCTCCTGCCACAAGCGCCAAAACGAACAACCACATGACAATTTTTTGTTTCATATAATTTCCTCATATTTATTATATCAAAGTTAGGGAAAACTAACAATATTTTTATACAAAAAATAATGCCCGTCCATAAAACGGACATTATTTAAGCAAATAAATCAAATTACAAAGTTAGTTTAAACTATCTTTAATATACCAGCCACCCCAGTGCCCCGCACGCGGCAATCACGCCGATGGGGCCCAGTTTCTTCTTCCACACCAGCCAAAACGCCCCGATAAAAAACAACAGGCTTTTGTAATCCACAAAGTTTTCGCCGTTGCACAATACCAGCGCCGCCGCGGCAATCAGCCCGATTACCGCCGGGCGCAGGCCCGCAAAAACACCTTCCACCGCCGGGGCGTGGCGATATTTTAAAAAGTAGCGGCTGACGGCCAACATCAAAATAAACGAAGGTAAGCACACGGCAAACGTGGCCACCGCCGCCCCCCACACGCTGTCCGCCGCCGTGTAGCCCGTGTACGTGGCCAAGTTAATACCCACGGGCCCCGGCGTGACTTGGCTGATGGCCACCACGTCGGTAAATTCGGCCGTGGTCAGCCACGTGTGTTTGTAGACGACTTCGTTTTGGATAAACGAAATCATCGCGTAGCCGCCGCCAAAATTGAACAGCCCGATTTTAAAAAACGTAACAAACAGTTTCCAATAAATCACGGCGTCCTCCGTTGGCGGCGTGTGTACAGCCAGCCGCCTAATCCGGCCGCCAAAATAACGTACACCGGCGACACTTTAAGCAGCCACACCAGCCCTGCGCACACGATGGGTATCCACACCGTTTTTAAATTGATTCCCGCCGTTTTGGATAAATTAAACACCGGCACCGCAATCAGCGCCACCACAGCCGGGCGGATACCCATAAAAACGCGCTGCACCACCGGATTGTGTTCGTACTCGCGGAAGAACAGCGCAATCAGCAAAATAATAACAAACGACGGCAACGCCGCCCCCAGCGAGGCCGTTACACTGCCCCAAAAGCCCTTCATTTTGTAGCCGGACAAAATGGCCACGTTGATAGCCAAAATCCCCGGCGCCGCCTGAGCTACGGCCACGCAATCCAAAAATTCGCCCCGGTCCAGCCAGGCTTTTTTGTCCACCAGTTCCCGTTCAATCAGCGGCAGCATGGCGTATCCGCCGCCCAATGTGAACGTGCCGATTTTGGCAAAAATCCAAAATAATGTAAAAAAGTCTTTCATATCTGCCGGCAAAAAACCCGCCCTGCGGCGGGTTTTAAATTAATCTATCCAGCCTTCCTTTTTGGCGTATTCGCGAATGCCGTTGTAAATGCCTTGGGCCATTCGGTCGCGCACGGTGCCGTTGGACAGGCGCCCGCGGTCTTTCGTACTGCTGATGTAGCCCATTTCCACCAAAATAGCCGGGCTGTTTACACCCTTTAATACGTAGAAGTTGGCCTGGCGCACGCTGTTGTTGCGGTTGACGGCAATGCCGATGCCGGGCTGTTTGTACACGGCGTTGCGCACGTATCCGGCCAGCTTGGAACTTTCGTTGATGTACTCGTTCTTGGCCAAGGACTGCAACAGCGCGTCTACAAAGTTGTAGTGCACTTCTTCATACTGCATGGCTTCGTTTTCCAAGGCGGCCACTTCGGCGGCCTCTTTGTCGGTGGCTTTTTCGGAGCGGAAATACACCTGGAAGCCGTTCGCATTGCGGTTCTTGGACGCGTTGGTATGCACGGAAACGAACAAATCGGCTTTAAACTTATTGGCTTTTTTAGAGCGTTCGGACAGGGCGATAAACGTGTCTTTTTCGCGCGTCATCTGCACTTCAAATCCGCCCTTTTTAAGCAGGCGCGCCAATTCTTTGGCTACGTCCAAATTCCAATCTTTCTCGCGGTAGCGGCTGCGCACGGCGCCGGGGTCTTTGCCGCCGTGGCCGGGGTCCACCATAATGCGCATTTTTTTATGCGCAGTGCTGACGGCCAGCGGGTTCGGTTCGGCCTTTACCACAGGGGCCGGTTTAGACGGCTTGGCGGAAGACACCGCCGTCGGTTTGGCAGGGGCTGCCGTCATCACCGGGGTATCGTCCTCTTCCGACAATACGGAAGGCTTTTCATCCCCCAGTACGGAGCGCGGCATTTCGGCCGGTTTAACGGCCGCAGGGGCCGCCGGTTCCGGCTGTGCGGCCGGCTGGGCAACCGGCTTAAAAGCCGCCGCCAACACAGGCTCCGCTTTTTGCGCGCCGGCGCGGAAAACCAGTTTTCCGTCCACCTCGCCAAAGCTCCAATCGCGGGCGTCCCGGTTCATCAGCACTTTCAGCACCACTTCACCGCTGCGCCCCTGGCGCACATCCATAGACGAAATATAATCCGTTTTTACCCGCAGGTGCAAATCCCGCTTGAGTACGGCATTGGGGAACGTGACAATGACGGTATGCTCGTTGGTCTGTTCGGTTCGGTAGGAGACGGGTTTGCGCGTGTCAAACACCAACAAGGTGTCCTGCGCGCCTTTTTGCGTGTCCAAAAATTCCAAATTAAACCGCCGCTCCACATAAAACGCGCCGTCTTTAAACGACACGTAGCGGTCCACCGCTTCCTGGAATTCCGGCAGCAGGAAAAACGCCACCGGCGCCATCATTTTGCTGCCTTCAATCCGCACCGGGGCCGGCAGGGTTTTGGTCTGGGCGTTCACGATAATTTCATCCAAAGGCGCCGTTAAAATAGCATAAAAACCTTTGGCGGAAATTTTGGCTTGCTTAGACTGGGCAAACAGTTCCACCCCCGTGCCGAACTTGCGGGCGGTTTTTTGTACGTCTACGTACGTTACGCCGCCTTCCTGCACGGAAGAAACAGAACCTTTATCCCGCCCGGAAACGATAAAATCCACTTTTTCCGCCGCGTGCACCGCGCCGGAAAAAGCCACACACAATAAGCCCGATAAGAAAATCCTGCACAAACGTTTCATAGGCGTGTTCCTTGCGGCCCGGCTCAGGCCGGGCGGGCCGGACTATTCCAACACAATTTTGTAGTCTTCCCACGCCAGCTGCGGATCGGCCTGGATCTTGAGCGTGCGGTGGATGTTTTGTTCAATGTCTTCCTGACGGTTTTTGATGGCTTCCGCCAACACGGGGTGCAACACTACCCGCAGGCTGCCGCCGGGGCGGCCGTTGGTCAGGTCGTAAATTTCGCGCTGGATTTTGATGCGCATGCTCTCGGCCGACAATACACGTCCGGAGCCGTGGCACTGGGGGCATTCTTCGCTGATGAAGCTGCCCGTGCTGGCGCGTTTGCGTTCGCGGGTCATTTCCACCAGGCCCAGGCGCGTAATGGGCAGAATGCGGATTTTGGCGCGGTCGCCATGGACGGCCTGCGCCAGCGCTTCCACCACGCGGTGGCGGCTGGAGGCTTTGCGCATATCAATAAAATCAATGACAATAATCCCCCCGATGTTGCGCAGACGCAGTTGGTGGGCGATTTCGTTGGCGGCCTCAATGTTGGTTTGGGTGACGGTTTCTTCCTGCGATTTATTGCCCGTAAATTTGCCGGTGTTTACGTCAATGGCGCAAAGGGACTCGGCTTCCTGGATGATGATACTGCCGCCGTTGGGCAGGGGCAGTTTGGTTTTGCGCAGGTTGTCAATTTCGGCCTCAATGTTGTAGGCCTCAAAAATCGGGGTTTTGCCTTTGTAGAGTTTCACGCGGTCGGCCAAATCGGGCGAGTTCTTTTCCACAAAGTCCAGCACGCGTTCGTAATCTTTTTTGTTGTCCAGCAGGTATACTTTGGCGTTTTCGGACAGAACGTCGCGGGCCACCTGCAACACGGCGTCCATATCTTCGTGCAGCAGTTTGGGCGCGCGGGACGCTTCAAACTTTTTGACAATGGACTGCCACTGGCGGTAGAGGTATTTTACTTCGCGTTCCAGTTCGTCCTTGGAGGCTTCCTCGGCTTCCGTGCGCACAATGCAGCCCATACCGTCCAAGTGTTTGGCGGCCAGGTCCTGCATAATTTCGTTTAGTTTGTGGCGTGCTTCGGAATCTTCAATGTTTTTGGATACGCCCACAAAGCTTTGGTGCGGCGTAAGCACCAGGTAGCGGCCGGGCAAGGTGACGTCCATCGTCACTTTCATCCCTTTGGTGCTGATGGCGTCTTTTACTACCTGCACCATCACTTCCTGCCCTTTGTGGAGCACTTTGTCTATATTCTTTTTATCGCCGCCCAACACGTCGGAAATGTACAAATAGGCGTTTTTTTCGTAACCGATGTTCAAAAACGCACTGGAAATACCGGGCAGTACGTTTTCCACCACGCCTTTATAAATATTGCCCACGATGTTGAGCGCGCCGCGGCGTTCCCAAATCAGTTCGTTGACGCGTTCATCTTCCAAAATGGCGATGCGCGTTTCTTCAAAAGACGTATTCACCAATACTTCTACGGTGGGTTGTCCTTCCAAATTTTTACTCATATCAAAAATTCCTCGCTCCCCCGTCTGTAACGGGGCGTAAAGTTAAATCAAGTGGAGGGCGCCGGCGCTGTCACGCCAAAAAAGCCCTTCCCGAATAAACGTAAATTCTTCCAGCAGCGGGGCGTCCGCCTGGGCGGGAATATCCACCCCCAGCCACGCCGCCGCCAACAACTGCGGCCGGAACCATTTGCCGTCCACACACGCCAGCGTTAAACACAATTGGCGCGCTGAAGGCTGATGCACTTCCAGCACGAACGGTTTGGCGTTTTGCGTAAACGTCAGGCCGTTTTCCGCCCGTTCCACCACGTCAATACGGGCGGCGTTAAAAAAAGTTTCCGCCGGCTGGGCCGGAGCGTAAGAAGCAAAATCCCCTTCTATGCGGTACCGGGCCGCGGAAGCCAAATTTTGCACCGACGGCAGCGCATACGGCACCCGCTGCAAGCTGAGTAGCTGGATGCCCGCCGGGGCCGCTTTTTCCAGCGCCGGGCGAACAACGTCCGCCGCCACCGGTTCGGTTAAATAAATGTCCAAGTATTCCCGTTCGGCAATTTGCCCTTTCGCCGGGGCCGGCCCATAGGCCAACCGGGGCCAATGCGGGTTTACCTTGGCTTTTTCAAACGGCAGGCCGCTGGCAAGCACCATTTTGCGTACGGCGTTAAAAATAAACGGCGTTCCCGCGGTGTTTTCGGGCCCGCGGAACACTATACGCATTTTATAAATTTTTGGCGCGTTTATCATCTTTTTATGCCCGTATGCGGCGTGCATATACGGATTGCACCACCCCCAGCGCCCACAAGCTGGCCACCAGGTTGGACCCTCCGTACGAAATAAACGGCAGCGGAATACCCGCCACCGGCACGATGCCAATCAGCATACCGAAGTTCACCAGCATATAGGTAAAAAACATCCCAAATATGCCCGAACAGACCAGATAACCGTATCGGTCACTGGCGCTGTATGCCACGACAATCGTCCTCCACAAAATCAGCAAATAAAGCCCCAGTACAAGCAGCGTACCCCACAGGCCGAGTTCTTCCCCCACCACGGCCAAAATAAAATCGGTGTGCTTTTCGGGCACGAACCCCAGGCGCGACTGCGTGCCAGAAAACAGTCCCTTGCCCCAAATGCCGCCGGCGCCCATGGCAATTTGCGCCTGCAGCACGTTGTAGCCGGCGCCCTGCGGGTCCGACCGCGGGGCCAAAAAGGTTTCCACACGTTTGCGCTGGTGGGGCTTCATCTGGTGGTCCACAAAAATTCCGCCGAACAACCCCGCCAACACCACCAGCGTTGCGAGTACAAAGTAAAACGACGGCAGGAAAATGCGCAGCTGTTTAAAAAACCACCACGCCAAATACCCGCCCAAAATCACCAGTACCGAAAAACCCGCCATATACCACGGGCTGTGCGCCAGCTGATAAAACGCGTTTACAATCCAATAATCCAACAGTTCCGGGTGCAGGTAGATGTACGTCCACGCGATGGTAAAAAACCCCGTCACGCCCGCAAACAGGCCGATTAAGCCCAGGTAAAACACGTTCACCCCCGTGCAAAACAATAGCACCAAAATGGCCGGGAACGTGACCACCACGGACGAAAAGTCCGGCTGCATCATAATCAGGCCGAAAATCGGCACCAGCAGGGCCCCCAGCCCAAACAGGGTGGAAACCTCGCGGATGCGCTGGCCGCGGCGGTCCAAATACGCGGCCGCCACCAAAATGGTACACACGCGGCAAATTTCGGACGGCTGCATAGAAAAAAACGGCAGTACAAACCACGACCGGCTCCCGCGCTGGTACGAACCGAACAGCAACACCCCGATTAACAGCGCCAAAATAAAGCCGTACAGGTATTTCCACTGTTCGTCAAAAATCTGGTAGTTAAAACTCCACCCCACAAAAAACGCCAGCGCGCCAATGGGCAGCGCCACCAAATGCGTGCGCACCACCGCGTTGGACCACGACAGGCTGTTCACGGCCGACATAATACACAACGCCCCCAGCACCACCAGCCCGATCATCGCCCCCAACAGGACGTAATCCAACCGACTGCGCCCGGCAGGGCGGCTAAAATTCCGAAAGGCTGCCATCTTCTTCTCCCGACGTTAAAAGTTCCTGGTAATCTTCGTCCGACCGCACCGGCGCCTGCGGCTTAACGGCCGGCTTGGCGGCGGGCTGCTCCAAATCAAAATACGCTTCCAACATCGCGCGGGCAATCGGGCCGGCGGCCGAGCTGCCGCCTTCGCCAAATTCCACAAATACGGCCAACGCGATGGACGGGGCTTCCCCTTTCCGGCCGGCAAACGCCATAAACCAGCCGTGGTCCTCCCCGTGCGGGTTTTGCGCCGTACCGGTCTTGCCGTATACGTCCAACCCTTTAATCCACACACGGGCGGCGGTACCGCCTTCCACCGTGTGCTTTAAGGCTTTAAACAACAAATCGTATGTTTCGGGCTTTAAATCGGCCTTTTGCAAAATTTCGGTTTTGCCCAGCACTTCCGTTTTGCCCGTTTGGTTGCTGACGATTTTTTCCACATAATACGGCCGATACACGTTGCCGCGGCTGGCCACGGCGGCGGCAAACTGCGCCATTTTAAGCGGCGTAAACAGCAGTTCCCCCTGCCCGATAGACAGGTTTAACGTATCGCCGATGAACCAATAGGTTTTGTTGCGGGCACGGCGGGTGGGGCCGTAGAGGTTGCCGGCTTTTTCGCCGGGCAAATCAATGCCGGTCTGGCGGCCGATCATAAATTTTCGCTCAATGCGTTCAATGGCGGCCGAACCCGTTTGCGCGGCCACTTGGTAGAAATACACGTCGCACGAATGGCTCATCCCGTCAAAAAAGTCCATTGGGCCATGTTTGCCCCAGCAACGGAACACGCGCGGGCCGGAATCGTAAAACCCGGGGCAATTGATTTTTTTGTTCACATCCAAATGGCCGTATTCCAGCGCGGCCGCACCGGTGATGATTTTAAACGTAGAGGCCGGCGGATAAATGCCCTGGATGGCCAGGTTGTATTCGTTGATTTTTTTGGATTGGTTGGGGTTTTCTTCGTCGCTGTACGGCACAAAGATGTTGGGGTCGTACGCGGGCGCGCTAGCCATGGCCAGTACGGCGCCGGTGCGCGGGTCCAGCGCCACGGCGGCACCGCGGCCGGTTTTGGAATTTTTAAGGCCTTCTTCGGCCGCGCGCTGGAGTTTGAAATCCAACGTTAAATACACGTCGCTCCCGGCGGACCATTTTTTGTCTTGGATGATACTGGTCACCCGGCCGCGGTAGTCCACTTCCAAATAGACGCCGCCGTCGGTGCCTTTTAATTGTTTTTCAAACTTTTTTTCAATGCCGTTCTTGCCGATTTTGGACGTTAAGCGGTAGCCCATCCGCGGGTCGCGGTTGCGCCATTCGCGGTCGTCCATACTGCTGATGTAGCCCAGCAAGTGGCTGGCAAACCCGCCGTAGGGATAGGTACGTTTGGTTTCTTCAATCAAATACACGCCGGGATAATACAGCTGCAATTCCTGCAGAGAAACCGTACTTTTGGTGGAAAGGTTTTCGGCCAGCAAAACGGCTTTGCCCGTCCGGGCGCCTTCAGCCAGTTTATCCACCACGTCTTTCGGGTCCATTTTCAGCCGCGGGGCAAAGTCCTTGGCCAGTTGTTCCAGGTAAATGGGGTCCTGGCTGCCGCCCAGGTAATAAAAGCTGAAAGAAGGTTCGTTGGTGGCTACGGCTACGCCGTCGGCCGTAAACACGCGGCCGCGCGGGGCCGTTTGGTAGATAATTTGCGTGCGGTTGCGTTCGGCCATTTCCAAATACGCCTGGTGTCGCAGCACTTGTATGTCCACCAGCCGCAGCGCAATCACGCCGCCGGCTATGGCAGCCAGCACCATCATCAGCTTTAAACGCGCATTAAAAAAAATCTTGGTAACGGCCATTTACTACGCCCCTATACCTGCCGGCTGAAAGAGCCTTTGCCCATCACGATACGCACCAGCCCGAACACCGCCGGGGCAAAAAGCGCCGTCACGACGGAGCCGATAAGCAAGCTCCGAAAACCGGGCCACATATCCGTAGATGCAAACCACCAAAACAGCAGGGTGTTCAATACACCGCCAAAGAAAGTCAATCCGAAAACTGTCACCATTTGCGGCGGAATGGCATCAAAATCAAACCGACTGGACAAATCGTACACCACACACGCGGCGACGGTAAACGTAAACGCGTTGTTGCCAAACAACTTGGTGCCGAAGAAATCCAAAAACAACCCGCAAATAAACGCTGCCGGATACCCGCAGGCCGGTTTCAGCACCGTGCAGAATGCCGCGGCGAAGGCCAAAATCATATTTACGCTCATGCCCCAGTACGAAAAAATGGACGCAAACGCCCAGTGTACAATGGTGGCCAAAATAAACAAGAAAACCAGTTTAATAAAACTCCACATAATTATTTTTTGTCCTCATTTCCTAAAATGACAAAAACTTCTTTCACCGCCGCGGAATGTACTTGCGGCTCCACATTGACGGTAAGCGCCGTTTGGAAACTTTCATCTTGGCGCACGCCGCTTACTTCACCCACCAAAATACCGGCCGGGAAAATGCTGCTCGTGGCCGCGGTGAACACTTTGTCCCCTTTTTCCACGTGCGTCAGGAGCGGAATGTATTTAATGCGCACCGGGCGCATGCCGCTGCCCACCAGCAGGCCTTCTTCCTGCCCGCGTTCCAAATAGACGGCGGCGGAAAAATCTTCGTCGCGCACCAAAAGTACCTTGGCCGTGTTTTCCGTCACTTCCACCACCACCCCGGCCAGGCCTTCTTTGCCCGCTTCCATAGAGATGACGGCGCTCCGTTCCCGGATGCCGGCGCGGCTGCCTTTATCAATAATCACCGTGTTCCACTGCGTCGGCTCGCGGTAGGCCACCTTGGCCCACACCCCGTGCCAGCGTTGGGCCGGCTTTAATTGCAAAATTTCGGTCAGGCGTCCGTTTTCGTCCAAAATGGCTTCCGCCTGCGAGGCAAGCAGTTTGGTCATTTCAATTTCCTGCTTAAGCGCGCGGTTTTCGCGGTGGGTATCCAACAGTTCACGCACCGTCCGACTGACGTCTTCGGCGTATTTGGCCGTGCCGTGCGCCAGGCGCACCTGCGGGATAAACACATACGCCAATACCGCTTTGACGGACGATACCAGCCCTTCCAGCGGCAAAATCATCAATAAAAAGGAAAGCAATAAAAAAGCCGTCGGCAGCAAAAAACGCCGTTTCGCGCCGGAATCGGTATGCTTTTTGGGAGATTTTTTACGAGGTAACATATTTCAAATTTGTTTGGATGCGGCCGTAAGCCGCTTGTCTGAATTTTTCGTGCCGCAAGGGCACTTGTTGCAACCGCACCCGGTTGCCGGGCCCCGCATTTGCCGCGGGGAAACAGGCTAAAACACACAAAAAACCAAAAAGCGGACACGGTCCCCAAGAGAACTGTGTCCGCTTTAAATTTTTTCAGCAGCTAGGCTAGAAAGATTTACCGCGGGAGCCGAAGAAACGGGACCCTTTCTCGTTCAACTGTTCCAAGAATTTGCCCGTGCCCAGCGCCACGCAGCTAAGCGGGTCAGCCGCGCGGTGGACGGGAATATCCGTTTCCTTACGGATCAGTTCGGTAATACCTCTAAGCAAGCTGCCCCCTCCGGCCACGACCAAGCCTCTGTCTACCAGGTCGGCGGCCAATTCAGGCGGCGTTTCTTCCAGTGTGCTCTTAATTACATCAATAATGAGCCGCACCGGTTCCATGAGCGCCTGGCGGATTTCTTCCGAAGTTACCGTCAGCGTGCGGGGCAACCCTTGCGTCTGGTCGCGCCCTTTTACTTCCATGGATTTTTCTTCTTTCAGCGGATAGACGGAACCCAAGTTGATTTTCACTTCTTCCGCCGTCGTTTCGCCAATGATGAGGTTATATTTTTTGCGGAAATACTGCACGATGCATTCGGTCAGTTCGTCGCCGGCCACGTCAATGGATTTGGCCACTACCATCCCGCCTAAGGAGATGACGGCCACTTCCGTCGTGCCGCCGCCGATGTCTACAATCATGCTGGCGTGCGGTTCCGCAATCGGCAAATCGGCACCCATGGCCGAAGCCATGGGTTCTTCGATCAAATAGACCTCGCGCGCACCCGCCTGGCGGGCGGCGTCGTCTACCGCGCGTCTTTCCACGCCGGTAATATCCGAGGGGATGCCGATTACAATTCTAGGGCGTAACAGACTGCTTCTGCTATGGACCTTGCGGATAAAGTAACGAATCATTTCCTGCGTGACTTCAAAATCCGCAATCACACCGTTCTTCATCGGGCGCACGGCCACGATGTTGGCAGGGGTTCTGCCAAGCATTTGCTTGGCTTTCGCGCCTACGGCTTTCACTTCGCCGGTTTCTCTTTCCACGGCCACCACGGAAGGTTCGCGCAGGACAATGCCTTTGTCTTTTACATAAATCAGGCAGTTGGCCGTACCCAAATCCATCCCCAGGTCCGAGGAGAAAAGGCCCCCGAGATAGTCTATTACCATAGTCGCCCCTACTCTACCAATTTAACGATAGCCACTTGAGCGTTGTCGCCTTGGCGCAAGCCCGCGCGGTAAATGCGGCAGAAACCGCCGGCGCGGTTGGCATAGCGCGTAGCCAACACGTCAAACAGCTTTTTGAGTGCAGCCGCATCTTTGAGCGTGTCTTTAGCGGCGCGTTCGTTTTTGGCTTTGGCCAGGGTGATCAACCCCTCCACCACGCGGCGAACTTCTTTGGCTTTGGGCAAGGTGGTCTTCACTTCTTCGTGAAGGATGATGCTCGTGGCCATATTGTTGAGCATCGCTTTGCGGTGGGACGCAGTCTTGCCAAGTTTTCTGTATCCGGTATTCTTAATCATACTAAAACTTACTCCTTAAATTTTCATACCGAGCGAAAGTTTCATCTCGGCAAGTCTTTCTTTGATTTCGTCCATAGATTTGGCGCCGAAGTTCTTGATCATTTTCAAGTCGTCTTCGGACATTCTCACCAAGTCGCGCACCGTGTTGATGTTTTCGGACTTGAGGCAATTGATGGAGCGGGAAGACAATTCAATAAACTCAATGGACTGGTTGAGCAGTTCATCCAGTTTGGAATTGACGTTCGCACCCGCCACGGAACCCGTCATGGACACGGGCTCTTCCACCGCTTCGTCGCTGGTGGTGGCTACGCAGTCATCTTCGCCTTCAATCGTGAAAATATGCAGCGAGCTGGACAGCAGTACCGCCGCGCGGTGAAGCGCACGGGCCGGCTGCAGCGTGCCGTCGGTGGTGATTTCCAAAATCAAGCGGTCATAGTCCGTCTTCTGGCCGACGCGGGCCGGTTCCACATCGTAGTGGACCTTCACAATCGGCGAGAACAACGCATCCACCGGAATGAACCCGGCAGGGCGCTGGATTTTGGCCAAATCTTCGGCCGGCACATAGCCTTTGCCGCGGGAAATTTCAATTTCCATTTCCAGGCTGCCGCCTACTTCCAGCGTAGCCAGGGCCAGGTCTTTATTGACAATTTCCACACCGTCGATTTCTTCGATATCCGCAGCGGTAACCACGCCCGGTTTAGAGGCGTGCAACTGCAGATATTCGCGGTTTTTGCCTTCCATTTTCACGCGCAGGCGTTTCAAATTGAGCAAAATGTTGATGACGTCTTCCCGAACGTTCGGAATCGTGCTGAATTCGTGCACGGCCCCGGCGATTCTGACGGCAGTAACGGCGGCCCCTTCCATACCGGACAGCAAAATCCGGCGCAGGGAGTTGCCCACCGTGTGGCCGTAACCGCTTTCGTAGGGTTCTGCGATAAACTTACCGTAGAAGTCGGACGCGGTCTTTTCTTCCAACTGAATCTTTTGCGGAAGGACTAATTCATTAAAAGCCATTGCAAATCCTCCAAACTATTTAGAGTAGTATTCGACGATGAGCTGCTCGTTGACAGGGTAGGACATTTCCGCTCTGTCGGGCCATCTTAAAAGTTTACCGGTCATTTTCTCCGCGTCATATTCCAAAAAGCTGGGGCGCTGGTTGCGCTTTTCGGCTTCGGTCAGCGCTTGTTTGACCTGGGCGTTTTCCGCCAAGGCTTTGTCCAAGGCCACTTTGTCGCCGATGCGCAGCTGGTAGGAAGGAACGTTGACGGCTTTGCCGTTCACGGTCACATATCCGTGCAGCACGATTTGGCGCGCAGCTTTCAAGGAAACGGCGAAGCCTAAGCGGCGCACGACGTTATCCAAGCGGGTTTCCAGTTTGCGCAAGAAGTTTTCGCCCGTCTGGCCTTCGGCCTTGGCGGCGGCGTCAAACAAATTGCGGAACGGAATTTCCGACATACCAGACTGAAGTCTGGCTTTCTGTTTTTCCTGCAAGCGAACGCCGTATTCGGACACTTTGGCTTTTCTAACTTTGCCGCCGCGTTTGGTTACGGCTGCCAACTTGTCAATGACGCAGTTGGTGTAGCATTTGGTTCCTTTCAAGAAAAGTTTGCAATCTAATTTTCTGCACTTTTTGCAGCTGGGTCCTGTATATCTAGACATAAATTTTTATACTCTCCTGGCTTTGGGCGGTCTGCATCCGTTGTGGGGGATGGGGGTTACGTCTTTAATGGAAGACACGGTTAAACCCGCTTGTTGTACGGCGCGCACGGCGGTTTCTCTGCCCTGGCCCGGGCCGCAAACTTTTACGGCTACTTCGCGCATACCCATCGCCACGGCTTTTTCGGCCGCTTTGTTGCTGGTGATTTGCGCGGCAAACGGAGTGCTTTTCTTGGTGCCTTTAAAGCCGTGAGAACCGGCGGTAGACCAAGCAATCGTGTTGCCCTTATCGTCCGAAACAGTCACAATGGTGTTGTTGAACGAGCAGTAAATATGCACCACGCCGAATACCGGCGCTTTGGCGTTTTTCTTCTTTCCTTTCGCCGCGGGAGCTTTCGCCGCCGGGGCCGTTGTCACTTTTTCTTCTGCCATATGTTAAATTCCTAATCTCTAAATTTATTTGGTTTTAGAACCCACGGTTTTTCTTCTGCCGCGGCGGGTTCTGCTGTTGGTTTTGGTGCGCTGTCCGCGGACCGGCAGGTTGCGGCGGTGGCGCTGGCCTCTGTAAGAACCAATTTCAATGGTGCGGTGAATGTTTTGCGCTACTTCGCGGCGCAGTTCGCCTTCCACTTTGTATTCTTTCTGCAAAATGGTGTTGAGCAAACCGGCCTGCTGTTCGGTCAAGTCTTTCACGCGGGTGGCGGGATCAATCTGGCCGTTCAATTTGGCAAGCACTTCTTTCGCGTTTTTCTTGCCGATGCCATAAATGTATTCCAACGCGACATCTATTCTTTTGTTTTTCGGTAAATCAATACCTGCGACTCTAGCCATATCTTATAAAACTCCTATAAATTAACCTTGGCGCTGTTTGTGCTTCGCGACTTCGCAAACCACGCGGACCACGCCGTTGCGTTTAATGATCTTGCATTTCTGACATATCTTTTTTACACTGGCTCTGACTTTCATTTATTTCTCCCTATAAGTTATTCTCCCGCGGGTCAGATCGTACGGAGAAAGTTCCAGCCTGACCTTGTCGCCCGGAAGAATTCTTATATGATGAACTCTCATTTTGCCGGATATATGCCCCAGAATAATTTTGCCGCCCGGTATTTCTATCTTAAACATCGCGTTGGGCAGCGCTTCCAGGACTTTACCTTCAATTTCGATTTTATCGCTCATACAACTCCGAGTTCGGATTAAATCTCAGAACAAACGTCCGCCCGCGCCACTTTCCTTGCGAAAATGCGCGGCCGAATTTTATTCAAAAGCAGTGAAAATCTCACTGCCGTTAGCCGTTACGGCCACCGTATGCTCAAAGTGTGCAGCGTAGCTGCCGTCTCTGGTCACCACGGTCCAACCGTCGTCCAGCTCCCTGACTTTGTACGTCCCCGCAGTGAGCATGGGTTCAATGGCCAGGGTCATGCCTTTCTCCAACAACGGCCCTGTGCCCGGTTTCCCGAAGTTCGGGATACTGGGCTCCTCGTGCATATTGCGGCCGATTCCGTGCCCGCAATAATCCCGCACGACACCCATACCTTGAGATATGGCAAAAGTTTCCACCGCGTGTTGCACATCGCCTAAGCGAATGCCCGGCTTGACTAGCCCGATTGCCTTATATAAAGACTTTTTGGTAACGTCCATCAGTCTTTGGGCTTCGTCGGAAACTTCTCCCACACCGAGGGTGATTGCGGCATCCGAACAGAAACCGTCAAGGCGGGCTCCTGTATCGATACTGATAATATCACCACTCTTTAATATTCTATCTTTTTTTGGGATTCCGTGCACGACTTCTTCGTTGACCGAAGCGCAAATGCTGCCCGGAAACCCGTAGTAGCCCAGAAACAGAGGCGTCGCCCCGAAGGAGCGAATCTTTTTCTCGGCTGCCTGGTCCAACTCCAGCGTGGAAATGCCGGGCTTTACCAGCTCGGTCATCAACTTCAAGACCGCGGCCGTTACTTTGCCCGCTTCCCGCATTTTTTGGAGTTCCTGGTCGTTTTTTACTTCAATCATTTTACCTTCTTGAGGACACTGACGATGTCTTCAAAAACTTTTTCGGGGGTTTGATTCCCTTTAATTTCCACATACTTGCCGCTGTTCTGGTAATACGATTTTACCGGCAGCGTTTCGGTATGGTACACTTCCAAACGGTGTTTCACGCGTTCGGCCGTATCGTCCGGGCGGGTGTACAATTCCCCGCCGCACACCGGGCATTTGTTGGCCGGCGTACCGGGCGTTACGTGCAAAATCTCGCCGCATTTGCGGCATTGGCGGCGCGAGGTAATGCGGCTGACCACTTCGCTTTCCGGCAAGTCAATCATCACGACTTCCGTAATTTCACGGCCCAGCCGTTTCATCATCGCGTCCAGCGCTTCGGCTTGCGCTACCGTGCGGGGAAAACCGTCAAAAATAATCCCTTTATCGGTAGATTTAACGATGTTTTCCAAAATGGAAATCATCAATTCGTCCGGCACCAGGTTGCCTTTGTTGATAATACCGGCAATTTCCTGGCCTAACGCCGAACCGGAAGCGATTTCCGCGCGGAGAACGTCCCCCGTGGAAATGTGCTTTAAATGGAATTTATCCTGCAATTTGGCCGACTGCGTGCCTTTGCCGGCACCCGGACAGCCCATCAAAACAATGTTCACGTTAAAATCCTTCTTTTTAAGACTTCAGACAACTTTGCGTTTAGACCCCGTAAGATCTAAACGCAAAATCGTTCCGCCCCAAGCGGAAAAGCGGGGAGCCCTGAAGGCTCCCCCTTTGTACAAAATTACTGACCGACGTTAAACCAGCGGCCTTTAATGCGTTTGCTGGCTTTCATCAGCGGCTCGTAGTTGCGGGCCAACAGATGGGCTTGCACTTGACCCACGGTATCCAGCGCCACACCGACTACGATGAGCAGCGCCGTACCGCCGAAGTAGAAGTCCACGTTAAATTCCGCCCGGAAGAAATCCGGCAGAACCGCAATCAAACACACAAAGATCGCCCCGCAGAACGTCAAGCGGTTCATCACCCACTCAATGTAGTTCTTGGTCGGTTCACCGGGGCGAATGCCCGGGATGAAACCGCCCCACTTCTTCATATTATCGGCCAAATCGGACGGGTTGATCGTCATCGAGTTGTAGAAATAGCAGAAGAAGATAATCAGCGCCGAGAAAATAAGCATATACAGCCAGTTGCTGTGGCTCATCGCTTCCAACATTTTCTGCGCCCAGGGGGCTTCTTGGTTAAAGCTGGCAATCGTCAGCGGCAGGGAAATAACGGACGAGGCAAAGATTACCGCGATTACGCCGCTCTGGTCAATCTTAAGCGGCAAATAGCTGGTCTGCCCGCCGTAGGTTTTGTTCCCTACCTGGCGTTTGGCGTACTGGACCGGAATTTGGCGTTGGGCCGTTTCCAGCCACACCACCAGCGCGGTAATGACAACCGCCGCCGCAAAGATGACCAAAGCCATAAAGAAATCCATTTCTTCGGTCTTCACGCGGTTGACGACTTCCATAATCGCGCCCGGCAAGCGGTCCACGATACCGGCAAAGATGATGAGCGAAATACCGTTGCCCACCCCTTTTTCCGTAATCTGTTCGCCCAGCCACATCACAAACATCGTACCGGCCGCTAAGGTCAGCACGGTGGTGACGAAAAACATAAAAGACGGATTGACTACTGCAGATACGCCGCCCGCGCCTTCCACTTTCGTGATGGCGAAGGTCATCATCGCACCCTGCAACAGGGCTAAAAACAGTGCAAAAATACGGGTAATCTGGTTTTCTTTTCTTCTGCCGGATTCGCCTTCTTTGTGCATTCTGTCCAGCGCGGGGAAAATATGCGCGCCGCGCACGAGGCCCATAATGATGGACGCGTTGATGTACGGCATAATGCCCAGCGCCAAAATGGAGAACTTGCCCAACGCCCCGCCCGAAAAGATATTCATAAAACCTAAAATACCGTTTTGGTGCGCGGCAAAAAGTTGTTTCAAGACGTCCGTATTAATGCCGGGTATTGGGATTGCAGCCGCAATCCGGAAAACAGCCAACGCCCCAATCAAGAAGAGGAGTCTCTTCTTGAGTTCGGGGGCGTTAAAGATATTTGCAACTGTGTTGTTAGCCATTATTTGGTCTTCTGTTCAAGCACGGTCACGGTGCCGCCGGCTTTTTCAATCGCCGCTTTCGCGGTGGCAGAAAAACCATGCGCGGACACTTTCAAGGCCTTGGTCAAAGAACCATTCGCCAACACTTTTACGCGAGAAGCGTCGTGAATGATACCGGCTTTTTTCAAGGCTTCCGGGGTGACTTCCGCACCCGCCGCAAAAACTTTTTCCAACGAGCCGACGTTTACATAATCGTAGCGTCTGGCAAAATCTTTATTGGAAAAACCGCTTTTCGGCGTGTGGCGGATAAGCGGCATCTGGCCGCCTTCTTTGCTTTCTTTGCGGGTGTTACCGGAGCGGGAGGTTTGGCCTTTCATGCCTTTGGTGCAGTAGTTGCCCAAACCGGAACCCGGGCCCAGGCCCAAGCGTCTTTTTTCTTTTCTAGAACCATGTTTAGGGAAAAGTTTATTCAAAGTTACCATTTTATTCTCTCCACAAAACTATTCGGCCTTGGCGGCTTCTTTGGTTTCTTCCGCTTTCGGGGCTTCAGCGGCAGCCTTTTCGGCTTTGCCGCGCAACACGTTCACCGCTTCTTTGCTCTTTAGCTGCTTGAAGGCTTCCATCGTGGCATACACGAGGTTGCACGGGTTGGAGCTGCCCAGGCTTTTGGCCAAGACGTCTTTAATACCGGCGGCTTCAAACAATAAGCGCGCACCGCTGCCGGCGATTACACCGGTACCGGG
>CALUZE010000012.1 GCA_944325235.1 uncultured Elusimicrobiales bacterium
GTGGGGAGGGGCAGTTCGGCCACTTTTACGGTGATACCGCTCTGCACGAGGGCATTGGCGGCAATATAGGCAAATTGTTTAGAGAAAAAGCGAGTATCAAACCCCACCAGTACGAGGGGCTTTTTGGGCTTTTTGCCTTGCTCGGCGCAGTGCTTGCGGTATCCTTCACCTTCAAAACCATAGAAGGGATGTTCCAAAATATGTTCGGAAATCCCGTAAGCCAAACGTTGCACGGACTGGGCGGTGAGCCCGTCTGCAGTGACGGCCCGAAAGCCGGCGGTGCTAAACTTGATATCTTCACTCATCGTGCTGGTATTATACTAAAAAACAGGGGTTTTTTCACGCGGGGGGAAAAAGGGGTATAAAAAGGAAAGAAGGCTTGCGGGAAAATGGTAAAATATATACACCCCATAATAAGGAAAGAAAAATGAATTTTGAATCCGTAAAACAATACATCAAAAACGCCGGTCTGCCCAACTTCCGCATTGCGCAGGTGCAGGAGGCTATTTTTAAAAAGGGTATTTCGTCGTGGGACGAAGCCACCACCCTGCCGGCTGCTTTGCGCGAACAGCTGAAAAAGGACTGCCCGATTTTAAGCTTTGAAGTGACGGAAATCACCTGCTCCCGGCACGACAAAGTGGCCAAGGCCCTGCTGACGCTTAAAGACGGTTTTCGCATTGAAACGGTGCTGCTTAAGCCGCAGGATTCCTGGAGCGTGTGCGTATCCAGCCAGGTGGGGTGCCCCTTGCGCTGTTCGTTTTGCAGTACGGGCAAAATGGGGTTTAAGCGCGATTTAACACAGGAAGAAATCACCGACCAGGTGCTGATGTGGTACCAATACGTCCGCCGCGAAAAACTGGGCGAACGGATTTCCAGCGTGGTGTTTATGGGGATGGGCGAGCCGCTTTTAAACTATTTAAACGTGGTCAAAGCCGCGCACGATTTGTCCAACCCGGATTATTTAAACATCGGCGCGCGCCACATTTCCATTTCCACTTCCGGCATTGCCGACAAGCTGCACAAACTGGCGGTGGATTTGCCGCAGGCCAATTTGGCGGTGTCTTTGCACAATGCCGACAACGCCGAACGCAGCCAGCTGATGCCGGTCAACCGCAAGTTTGATTTGGATGATTTGAAAAAAGCGCTGGAAGAATACATCGCTATGACGGGGCGCCAGGTGTTTTTGGAATACTCCGTGATAGAAAACGTCAACAGCCGCCCGGAACACATCCGCAAATTGGCGGACTGGATTTACAGCATTAAAGACAATTATTTATTGCACGTCAATTTGATTGCGTGCAACCTGGGCCGCGGGGAAAAAACCAGCGACCACGTAGTAAAAGATTTTGCCGCCGGGCTGAAAGCCATGGGCATCGGCGTGACCATACGCAAAAGTATGGGCAACGACATTTTGGCCGCGTGCGGGCAATTAGTTTCGCAGCGGAAATAGGAGGGAATATGAAAAAATTTTTAGGATGGGGCGTGCTGGCCCTTTTGCTAGTCGGGTGCGCCACGCTGGAACAAAGCAATTTGGATTGGATTCCGATCGGGCCGGATTTCCCGGCTACGAAAACCAAAGACGTGGAAATCGTGGGCAGCAAGAGCGAAATTACCCGCCCGTACGGCAACTTGGGTTTATTGCGCATTAAAAATTTGAAACCGGACCGGGACGTGCTGAAGATGGGGGTGGAAAAAGGCCGCCGGTTTGTGGCTTCTAAAGGGGCCGATGCTATGCTGATTGGCCAGTACAACAGCGCCGAAGACGGCGCCACCGACCCGCGCGTAACGCTGATTATCTACGCCATCAAATACGTGGATAACCTGACGGAAGAAGACGAAAAAGCCATTGAAGATTTTAAAGTATTGGGGATTTTAAATGAATATTCTGGTAGCTAAAAGTATTGCCGAAGCCGAACAATGGGCAGATGTTGCCGTAGTGGTGGACGTGCTGCGCACCAGCACGACGGCCTGCGCGCTTTTGCGCCGCGGGAAAAAAGAAGTGTTGGTGTTTGACGACCCGGCCCGCGCGGACGCTTTTTTGCAAACGCATTCCCAGTTTGAAGTGTACAGCGATGTATCGGTTACTTCGGCGCATAAGGATAATTCTCCGCATTTGGCGTCCCGTTCCGAAGCGCGCACGCCGGCGTTGTTAATCTCCCACACGGGCACCAAAGCGATGCTCCGTTTGCAACAGGCTTCGCTGGTGTTGCTGGGGGGATTTTGCAATTTTGAAGCGCTGTGCAACGTGCTGTGGGAGCAAAACAAAGAAGTTCTGCTCATTCCGGCGGCGCTTTACGGTGTGTCGGACGATGTGGAAGACGGCTTGTGCGTCAGCGCGTTTAAAGATTATTTGCAGGGCATCGGCCGGCCGCAGAGCGCGATTGCGGAATTTCAAAACACCTTGCGCTTTGTGGAATTTAAAAAACGGGGGCCCAAAACGGCCGATAAGGACGCTAAACTGGCGTTCCAGTTAAACAGCTTGCCGGTAGTACCGCAAATCAGCTATTCCAAAGAAGGCTACGGCGTCTGCCATTTGTTCGGGCAGCCGGCGCCGGCCCAATGGATGGGCACTCCTGCGGTGGCAGCGGAACCGACAAACCGTATGCCGCAAATGCCCGCAGACGAAACGCAGGACGCTGTGCCGCCCGCTGCTGTACCGGCGCCGGAAAAACCGGCCGCCAAAAGCAAAACGGCTGCGTCTACCCGCATTAAGAGCTTATTTAATGATATTTTAAAAGTCGTGAAAGAAGAAAAGCAAGAACTAGAGCAGGAGGCAGCTTCCTTGTTGAAAAAACAATCAACCAAAACGCCGTCCGCTGAGGCGGAACCTCAATCGGACGATTTGCTGGATAAAGTGCTCAAACAATCTGCACCGGCGTCCAGCGTCCAGGCGAAACCCGAAGCCGACGAACCGAAAGAAGAAAAACGCATTTCGCTTTCGCCGGATAAAGTGGTGTCTTTGTCGGACGATAAAGAGGATGTCACTTTTTCCGAACCGCTTGTTGCGGGCGGTAAACGCAAGAAAAAAGCCATTGTGCTTTTTTCGGGCGGGTTGGATTCCACCACGTGCCTGTACTGGGCATTGGCGCACGGATACACGTGCGAGGCGTTGACGGTGTCCTACGGGCAGCGCCACGACCGCGAAGTGTTGGCCGCACAATTGATTGCGCGCAATTTGGGCGTAAAGCACCACTTGATTACGCTGAACTTGCCGTGGTTGGACTGCTGTTCGCTCGTCAATAAAAATAAAGAGTTGCCGGACGTGGCGGTGGAAGATATCCCCAATGAGGGTATTCCTTCCACGTACGTGCCGGGGCGGAATTTGATGTTTTTGTCTATCGCGGGTTCGCTGTTAGACGCAGTAGGCGCGGACACAATTATCGCCGGTCCCAACGCGGTGGACTTTTCGGGCTATCCGGATTGCACGCCGGCGTTCTTTAAGGCCGCGGCCGCCGCGCTGAACCGCGGAACCAAAACGGGCGTGACCGAAGGAATTGAAGTGCTGGCCCCGCTGATGCGCCTGTCCAAGGCGGAAATCGTCAAACTGGGTGCCAAGCTGAAAGTGCCGTTTGAACTGACTTGGAGCTGCTACGCAGGCGGCAAAAAACCGTGCGGCCATTGCGATTCGTGCAAACTGCGCGCCAAAGGCTTTGCCGAAGCGGGCGTGCACGATACGTCGCTGGACTGATATGTGGAAGTATTATTTGTTCCTGGCCGGGGCCATCGTGTGCGAAATTGCCGGCACCAGCGCCCTGAAAGCCTCGCGCGGGTTTGCCGTGCCGGGCTGGGCGGTGCTGACGGCCGTGGCGTATGTGGGCTCTTTCTGGCTGTTGGGGCTTACGCTAAAGGGAATGTCCTTAGGGGTAGCGTATGCCATTTGGGCCGGAGTGGGAACCGTGTTGACGGCGGTGGCCGGATTTGTGCTTTTTAAAGAACGTCCGGATGCGGCGGCCCTGCTGGGGATGGCGCTGATTATCGCCGGCGTAACCGTGATGCATTTGTTTTCCAAAACGGTGGCGCATTAAAGGAGAATTATGAAAAAACTTATTTTGCCGTTACTGGTGTGCGGGGTAGTAAGCAGCAGTTTATGGGCGGCCGAAGCGGCGGCCCCGGCGGAACAAACCGCCCCCCAAAAAGCGGCCGTGGTGCAAGCGCAGCCGGCCAAAAAACTCACGCGGGCCGAACAGAAAAAAGCGTTTGAAGCCCGGCGCAAGCTGGTTAAAAAACTGGTCAAACAATACCGCAAAGCTTCCGACGCGGAAAAACCGGCCATCAAAGCCCAGCTGGCGCAAGTCGTGTCCGAAAGTGTGGACGCCAACTTTGCCTACGTAAAGGAACGCATCGCCGCCGAACGCGCCAATTTGGATAACTGGGAACAGAAAATCCGGGAAAGCGAAAAAGATTTGGACGCTTTAAAAGCCCGCCGCGTGGAAGAACTCCTGTCCGGCGAGGCACAGCGCAAGCATAAAGCCGCCCAAAAGGAATGGAAAAAGCAAATCAAAGAGGCGGAAAAACAAATCCAATAACTTTGGAGCCAAAGCTTACAAACGCCCGGTCTGTCGGCCGGGCTTTTTTTGTGCGCTTAAAAAACCTTCCCGAAGGAAGGTTTAATCAAATAGTCCGGAAGATTCCAGCGCGTTTAGCGCTTTGGTGATATCGTTTACTACGATAATCCAGCGGGTGCTCGGGCCTGCGCCGGCGGTGCCGTAAATGGTGGTGATGTTGATGCCGTGGCCCGAAAGGACGGAGCCGATATCGCGCACCAGGCCAATGCGGTTGGGCGCATCCAGGCAGATGGCGTCCGTTTTCACGCTGGTAAAGCCGGCTTTGGTAAGCGCGTGGCTGATTTCTTCGTCGTATTTAACGGCTAAGCGCACAACGGCTGCGTCGTAGCGTACGTCCTGCGAGATGGCAATCACGTCCACATTCTCGCGCACGAACAGCTCGGCGAAGTTCTTCAGCGCGCCCGGTTCGTTAATCAGGAACACGCTGTACTGTTTTACTACACTGATAGCCATTCAAACCCCTTTACAACAAAGTTCCTACTAAAAATTATATCACACTGCCGCACAATCCCCAAACGGAGTTTGCTTTTCAGCGGGTTTTCGGGGCGGCCGTTTGGTGCAGCACCTTTAGCATTTGGGCGTGTATTTTGCCGTTGGTGGCCAGCAGCGTGCGGCCGTAGGCGGCGATATTTTTGTATTTTTTGCCGTCAAAGTCCGTCACTTTGCCGCCGGCTTCCTGCAAAATCAGTATGCCGGCGCTCACGTCCCACGGGTTGAGGGCGTCTTCCCAATAGCCGTCTGCGCGGCCGGCGGCCAGCCAGCACAGGTCCAGCGCGGCCGAACCCAGGCGGCGCACGTCGTGGCAGGCGTTTAAAAACGCGCCGAAGCGGTTGAGCAGCTGGGGCATACGCGTAAAGCGGTCGTACGGGAAACCGGTGATTAAAAGGGATTTTTCCAGGCGGGGGGTTTTGGAAACGTGGATTTTTTTGCCGTTTAAGGTGGCCCCTTTGCCTTTTTGCGCGAGGAATGTTTCCCCGGTGATCGGGTTGGCTACGCCGCCCAGCACCGGCTGGTTTTTGTAAAACAGTGCAATGGAAACGGAACATTGCGGAAACGTATGGGCAAAATTGGTGGTGCCGTCTATGGGGTCAATCACCCAGGTATAGTCCGAGCCGGTCTGCTTGGTGCCGTTTTCTTCGGCCAGGTAGTTGTGGGTCGGAAAGTTTTTGCGGATGAGGGATAAAATGGCTTTTTGGCTGGCTACGTCGGCCTTGGTGACCAGGTTGGCTTTGCCTTTCAGTTCGTAGCCCACTTTGCCAAAGCGGCGGCGCACAATGCGTACGGCCGCTTGCAGACATTGTTGAAGGACGTCAAATTCCTGTTTCATCTTTTAAACTCCAGCACTTCGGCGGCTTTGAGTTTGTTTTCCAAATCCAGCATGGCTTTGCAGTCGTCTTCGTTGTACATCAGCACCTTGGCCAACAGGTCGCTGTTGCCGGTTTTCAGCCAGTTGGTAAAATAGACCATACTGTCCATGGCGCCGCAGTCGTCCTGGCGCCAGTGGAACCCGAACGCGGGCGCGGCCGCTTTGAGCGAGAAGCTAGGCGCCGGCAGATAAAACTGCTTGTTGACGGCTACTTTTAAATCGTAACAAATGGCGCACAAGGCGTTTAGTTTGGCGGCGTCCTGCGGGTTTTTGGCGGCGAGGTTTTTCATCTTTTTCACCTCGTATTCCGTCCAATGGTACAGGGCCGTATCGGAAAAATCTTTTACGTAATCGTAGAATTGTTCAAAAATTTTGATTTCTTCTTCCGGCGTTTTGGCCACAAAGCTGACGTATTTGTCCTGTTCTTTGTCCCAAATGCCAATCAGGTAGACAAAGGAAACATTGTCCTTGGTGAAGGTTTCGGTGGCTTCAAAATCAAAATACAAATTGTATTTTTTTACGGGCGGCGGAAAGTGCCCCGCTTCGCGCAGGACGGGTTTGTTGTGCAAATAGGCCAGCGCATTATAATAGGAATCGGTGGCGTGGGGTTCTTCCAAAATGCCGCGCAGTTTTTCCAGGCTGGCGTGGGCTACGTCGTCGGTGGTGAACATGCCGTTTATTTTCAGGCACTGGCGCATTTCGGTATTTAGGCCGGGCAGCATCAGCAAGTCTTTGCTTTCGGCCACCACTTTGTTGGCGTAAATGCGCCACGGGGACGAGGCCGCCTTGGGCGGTTTGTGCGCCTCGGGCTTGGCCAGCCCGTCGCGTATGGCGCGCCAAAAGGACAGTTCCCGCTCCAGCCGCTCCTGGTGGTCCCGGTAGGGCACGTCCAGGGTGCGGTCCTTTAAAAACACGCGGGTATCGGCCGGCGTGTACTGCTGGGTTTTGCCCAGCATATGGTTAAGCAGGCTGACCTGCAAGGCGTAGTGTTCTTTTAAATCGTGGGCGCGTTTAAATTGGTAAATGTGGTAGTGAAACGGGCCGAATGCGCTGGGGGCCGCGTCCGAGCGGACCAGCAGGTTCACGCTGCCGTAAGTGCTTTCGGGCAGGTTCCACAACAGTCCGTTGGCAATGGCGCTTTCGCCTTTGGCCATGGCGGACAACGTGTTTTTAAAACGTTCGGTTTCGTTTTCGCCCGATACAAACACCACGCCGGGAAATTCGTTTTTAATCCATTGGTCGCGGGTGTTGCGGTCGGTGCGGATTTTTAAATTTTCGTAACGGTTGGGTTCGGGCACGGCGGCTTCTTTGGGGGCGTGGAAGGAACACCAGATGCTGAACGGGTCCTCCAGCAGGGAAAACATTTTGGAAGCGTTAAAATCTTGTTTGCCGGGCGTGCGGCCGGCGGAAAGTGTATCAAATAAGGCTTGTATTTCGTTGTCTGTCATTATAGATATTTTAGCTTTTTTGGGCGGGGAATAAAAGGTGCAGGCGGCTTGCCAGGGCCGCGGGTTATTTGCTACCATAAAAAACTGTAGAGTATGGTACAAAAAGAACAAACTAAAGTAAGCTTGGGGAGGTTGATTACGCCGTCGCGTGTGTTGGTGGCGGATGAATACCCGGGCAAAAAAGAGTTGATTGAAGCGTTGGTCCGGGCCGTTTGCCGGGATTACCCGCAGCTGGACCCCGCTTATGTGGCCTCCCAGGTGTTAAAGCGCGAAGAAGGCATCAGCACCACCCTGGATACGGGCCTTGCCATTCCGCATGCACGTTTGGAAGAACTGACGGATTTTGCCGCGGCCGTGGCCGTGCTGCGCCGCCCGCTGGTGGCGGGGGAAAACGAACTGCCCATCCGGGTGATGTTCTTGTTCCTGTCGCCTGCGAAACCGACTTTTTTCCAACAGCATTTGCAAATCCTTTCCGCGCTGGCCGAAACGTTTAAACCCGAATTTATAGAAGAATTGGTTTCCTTGAAAGACGCCCAGGAAATCGCCGCGCGTTTGGCGCGTTAGCTGGTTGCATGAAAAACGTTTCCGAACCGTCTGCCGGGTCGTCCCGCGTTAAAAAAGTGGTCGTACTCACGACCGCTATGCTCACCTTCATTCCCTTTTGGAAAGCCGCCGCCGTGGTGCTGTGCGATTTCGGTTCCAGCGCCTTCTACGCGGGCGGTATTGCCATGCGGGCCTTCGGGCCGGCGTTTCCGTGGTACATTTTGGCGGTGATGTTGTTTTCCGGCCTGCTGCTGATGCTGGAGCTGGAAGCCTGCTCGCTGTTTGTGCGCGGGGGCGCCTATAAAATTGTGCGCGAAGGGCTGGGCGATACGGCGGCCAAATTGGCGGCGTCGGCGCTTATTTTTGATTTTATTTTAACCGGGCCCATCAGCGCCGTGACGGCCGGGCACTACTTGTGCGGGCTGATTAACTCGTTTTTGGAAATGGTGCACCTCGGCTTTGAACTGCCGGTGAGCGTGGTGTCCGTGGCGTTTGGGATGTTGGTGACGCTGTACTTTTGGCGCCAAAACGTAAAAGGGATTGAAGAATCCAGCTCCAAAAGCGCCAAAATTATCGCGTTTTCGCTGGCGGTGTGCTTTCTGCTGGCCATTTGGTCCTTTATCACCATTGCCTTAAAAGGGGCACATTTGCCGCCGACGCACCTGAACTTTGCGCCCGAAGCCCTGGGCTGGGCGGGGCATATTGATTGGCTGCAAACCATCGGCCTGGTGGGGATGCTGATGGCATTCGGGCACAGTGTGCTGGCGCTTTCGGGCATTGAAACGCTCTCGCAGGTGTACCGGGAAATTGAATACCCCAAGGCCATCAACCTCAAAAAAGCCGCGTGGCTGATTTTCGGTTTTGCGTTGTTGTTTACCGGCGGGCTGACATTTTTGTCCGCGGTCATCATTCCGCCCGATTTGATTGCCACCAAATATAACGACAACCTCCTTTCCGGCTTGGCGATGAGCTTGGCCGGCCCCAACATTTTAAAACTGCTGATGCAGGCGATGATTGTGGTGTGCGGCGTGGCGATGCTTTCGGGCGCGGTGAACACGTCGCTCATCGGCTCCAACGCGCTGATGAACCGCATTGCCGAAGACGGCATTTTGACGGATTGGTTCCGCAAAATCCACCGCCGCTACGGCACCTCTTACCATATTATCCATTTGATTGCGGCCGTGCAGCTGGTGGTGATTTTATTTTCCCGCGGCAATGTGTACCTGCTGGGGGAGGCGTACGCCTTTGGGGTGATGTGGTGCTTTGTGTTTGAAGTATCGGCCATTATCCGCCTGCGCTGGAAAAAAGCCGCCCAAAAGCGTGACTTTATGTTCCCGCTGAATATCAAGTACGAAAACTATTATATCCCAGTAGGGCTGATTTTATTGTGCGGTGCGTTGCTGGCAGTGGCGCTGGTGAACCTGACGACCAAGCAGGTGGCCACTGTGGCCGGGCTGGGATTTACGGCGTTTTTGTTTGCGGTGTTTTCGCTTTCCGAGCGGTTAAACGCCAAGCGGGCCAACACCATGTTTGAAGAAGGCTACCGCGAACGCATCAACGCCGAAACGGTGGACGATTTAAAAGACGCCTTTGCCGAGCTGGACCGCCCGCACCGGGTGCTGGTGGCGGTGAAGGACCCGGAAAACCTGTACCATTTGGAAGAAGTATTAAGTACCGTAAATGCGGACGATACGGACGTTATTGTATTGTACTGCAAACCGGTGGAAAACGTGCTCTACCGCCAGGATATGCGCTCCGCGGCGGTGGACGAACAGGAAGTGTTCACGGCGGTAATTTTTATGGCGGAAAAATACGGCTTGCCCGTCACGCCGGTGCTGGTGCACTCCAACGACGCCTACTACGCCATCGCCCAAGCGGCGGCCGTGGCCGACGCGGACGAAGTGGTGATGGGTGTTTCCGGCCGCTACGGCGCCAACCCGCAGATTGAGCGCGCCGTAATGACGTGGGGCGCCGTGAAAGACCACGAACTGAAACACCCCGTTACGCTGCGCATTTTGTGGGAAGGACGGGAAGTGTCGTACCGGTTTACGCGGTAAATTTCCAATATGATAAAATAAAGATATGGCTATTCTGCGTGTTACAAAATACGGCGAAAACATTTTGCGCCAAAAATTAAAACCTGTTGATTTTAAAACCATTGAACCCCTGTTGCCCAAACTGCTTAAGGATATGGAAGAAACCTGCCTGGCGGTGCGCGGCGTGGGGTTGGCGGCCAACCAGATCGGGCTGGATTACCGCCTGGCGGTGATTCTAATCCCCGAGTCGGACGAAGAAAACGCCCCACTTAAACGCTACGTGATTATTAACCCGGTCATTCTTTCCAAGCGCGGCGAGAAACTGGAAGAAGAAGGCTGCCTGTCCTTGCCCGGGCTGTGGGCGGAAGTAAAACGCGCCACGGACGTGACGATTAAATACTTGGACGAAAACGGCCAGGAACAAGTGAAACGCGCCCGCGGCCTGCTGGCCAAAGCCTTCCAGCACGAGGTGGATCACTTGGACGGCAAGCTGTTCATTGACTTGGTGGACCCTACCTTGAAACCGGAACTCAAAAAAGCCATCAAAAAATTGCGTAAAAATTGGGATTAAGTCTATTGAGATATTACCGCCCCGCCCGGCACACGCCCGGCGGGGTTTTTTATGCCGCGAAAATAAATTCTTGCAGGAAAGCGGCAAATTTTTCTATACTACTGCTATGGCAATGATTTTATCCGTTAAACGTGTAAGCAAACAGAACAAGAGCAAAAAGTGCGCTTGCGTGCCTGCTTACAATTTTGCGGATAAATAGAGCCTTATTTTAAACAAATTTGCAGAACCTCCGCTTAATTGTAAGCGGGGGTTTTTTATTGGCAAATAAGGAGAAAAATATGTGTTTTCATTATCAGGACGGAGAACTGTTTGCGGAGGGGGTAGACCTCAAAGAAATTGCCCGGCAGGTGGGCACGCCTTTTTATTGCTACTCCTCCGACAAGCTTACCCGCAATTTTGAAGCCTACCGCTCCGCCCTGGCGGATATGGACAGTACGGTGTGCTACTCCATTAAAGCCAACCCGAACCAGAGCGTGGTGGCGGCCCTGGCGCGGCTGGGCAGCGGGGCGGATGTCGTGTCCGCGGGGGAAATGTACGTGGCGATAAAAGCGGGAATCGCGGCGGATAAAATCGTTTTTTCGGGGGTGGGCAAAACCGAGGCCGAACTGAACGAAGCCGTGCGGCTGGGGATTTTGCAAATCAATGCCGAGTCCGCCGCCGAAGTGGAAATGATTAACCGCATTGCCGTGGCGCAAGGCAAAAAAGCCAACCTGGCCCTGCGCGTCAACCCGGATGTGGACGCGCTGACGCACGTCAAAATTACCACCGGCACCAAAGAAAACAAATTCGGCGTGCCGTGGCAGGAAGCGCACGAACTGTACCGAAAAGCTGCCCAAATGCCGGGCATCCGCCTGGTGGGGATTGCGGTGCATATCGGTTCGCAGCTGCTGGATTTGGAACCGTTCCGCCTGGCGTTTACCAAAATTGCGTCTATGGTGCGCGCGCTGGAAGCGGACGGCATTACCCTGCAAAACATTGACTTGGGCGGCGGTATGGGCATTAACTACAACGTGGAACTCCCGCCCACCTGCGAGGCGTACGCCCAGGTCGTGCGCGAAACGTTGGGCGATTTGCACAAACACATTATTGTGGAGCCGGGGCGCTCCATTGCGGGCAACGCGGGGATTTTGGTCACGCAGGTCATCTGCTCCAAATCCAACGGCGAGAAAAATTTTATCATTGTGGATGCCGGCATGAACGATTTGGTCCGCCCCGCTCTGTACGACGCGTGGCACACCATTCTGCCCGTACATAAACAAGGGGTGGCCCCTGTGATTGCCGATATCGTCGGGCCGATTTGCGAATCGGGCGACGTGTTCGCGCACGAACGCATTATTGAGCCTGTCCAGGCAGGCGGCCTACTTGCTATAATGTGTGCTGGGGCCTATGGGGCGTCAATGTCTTCTATCTACAACTTCCGCCCGCTGGTGCCCGAAGTAATGGTGCACGGGGATCAATTTGCCGTGGTGCGCAAACGCACTTCGTACGAAGAAATGATCAGCGGTCACTCGCTGGCACCTTGGCTGCAATAAGGACGATTATGAGAAAAATTTGCATTATGAAATTCGGCGGCAATACGCTGGCCAACAAACAAAAACTGCTGATGGCGGCCAATTTGATTAAATCCCGCTATGACGACAATTTTATCCCCGTGGTGGTAGCGTCCGCCAACGGGAATTTGACGGATGTGCTGCTGGACCACGCGTACAGCATTACCCCTTCGCCCGATAAGCGCGAACTGGATATGCTCATCACCACCGGCGAGCGCGTCAGCGTGGCGCTGTTGTCCATTGCGTTGCGCGCCATCGGCGTGCCGTCCGTATCGCTTACCGGCTCGCAAATCGGGCTCATCACCACCTGCACCCACACGGGGGCGGATATTTTGGAACTGAAAGGCACCCGTCTGGTGCACGAAATCCAAAAAGGGCACGTGCCCGTGGTGGCCGGGTTCCAGGGGATTGGCCAAGACAAGGAAATTACCACCTTAAAACGCGGCGGCAGCGATGTGTCGGCCGTGTTTCTGGCGGCCCAGCTGGGGGCGGACCATGTGGAAATGGTCAAAGACGTAGACGGCGTCTACTCCGCCGACCCCAACAAAGATTTAAAAGCCCAAAAATACGAAGTGCTGGATTTTGACGAAATGTACAAGCTCGCCCTCAACGGCGCCAGCGTGCTCCACCCCGATGCCGTACGCCTGGCCAAGGAAAAGGGCATTGAAATCCGCATCGTGCACTATCAAACGGGCCAAACCGGGACGGTGATTAAATAGGTATGAAACTGAAATTCAATACGTTTGGACTCATTTGCTTTGCGGTGCTGTGCGCGCTGTTTTATTGGCTGTGCCCGGCCATCAGCCGGCCGGTGCTGCGCTATACGGTGTATGGTGCCTTTTTGCTGGTGGCGTTCGGCGCGTGCTTTGTGGTAGTAAAATTTAAATAAACGGACCCGGGGCGGTTGTCTCCCCGGGTTTGGCAAACCGGCCGGCCGCAAGCCGGTGCGGCTTTTGCCCCGAAAATATGATATGATATGGACTATGGAGAATATCATCATTTTACAACTCATCGGTTTTACCGTTTGTTTTATTTTGCTTTTTGTGTTCACGGCCAAGTACCGCGCCGCGGTCGCGCACGAAACGGATTTTGACTCCCCCGTGGAGGATTTAAAAGTCGTTACCGTGGCCCAGCCGCCCGCTTTTAAGCCGCGCGCTTCCGTGTTGCATTCTTTGCAGGGGTCGTCCTCTTTGGAAGTGGCCGATTTAAAAGAACAAGTGAAAGATTTGCATTACCGCTTGGAAGAATTAAAAATCTCGCACGATAAGTCCAATGCGGAAGTGTCCAAACAGCTTTCCCGCTTGGAACAGCGCTTAAGCACGTTTGAACAGGAATACGTAAACAAACTCCAGCCCACTTTGCTCAGCTTAATTGAAGAATTGGAAAATATGAAAGTGGCTGAAGATAAACCCGCCAAATAGTTTTGCTGCACGCTTAAAACCGTAAAAACCGCCGCTTTTTTGCGGCGGTTCTTTTTTGCGTGTCATATTATTATACGCTTGTGTAATTTAAAAACGACTTCAAAATTGCTTTTTAAAAAAGCAAAAAAACGGGCAAATTTGCAATTTGGATGCGGCTGGCCCAGCAAGCACTTGCGACGGAAATGCGCCCAAGAAGGCAAAAAGGAGGGGAAAATTCTGATAAAAGCAATTAGGTTTTGTCAATACTTGTTTTAAAAAAATGACCCCCGGATTTGTTTTGCTTCCGTAAAATTTAATAAAATATACCTATATACGTATGCCAAGGAAAGAGGATTTTACGTTAGGAGAACAAATGAAAAATAAAAACCTTGAACCTATCGCCATAGTTGGTATTGGCGCGATTATGCCCGGAGCGTTGAACAAAGACGAATTCTGGAGCAACATTAAAGAAGGCAAATATTGCATTACTGAAATTCCTGCGTCGTACTGGGACTATCACCTTTTCTACAGTCCCGACCATAAGGCCGAAGATAAATTATACTCCAAAATCGGCGGCTTTATTCCCCAGTCTTTTAAATTCAATTCCTTAAAATACCGCATTCCTCCGCAGATTGCCAAGCAGATGGACACCGTCCAGCACCTGGCGATTGAAACCACCCGCATGGCGCTGGAAGATTCCGGCTATGACAAAAAAGCCTTTGACCATAACCGCACCGCGGTCATCATCGGCAACTCTATGGGCGGCATGAAAAACGAAATGTCCAACACGCGCCTCAACCGCCCGTTCTTGTACGAAATTCTCAAAAACACCTCCTCTTTTAAATCGCTGGCCCCGGCCGACGCCCAGAAAATGCTGGACGAAATGGACGCGGGCGTGCGCGAAAAATTCGCTCCCATTAACGAAGACTCCATGCCCGGTGAACTCGCTAACGTAATTCCCGGACGCGTAGCCAACGTGTTTGACCTGCACGGCACCAACTTTGCGGTGGACGCGGCCTGCGCTACTTCGTTGGCGGCCATTGACCAGGCGGTCAACGGCCTGCGCATGGGCAATTTTGATATGGCTATCGCCGGCGGCGTGGACCAGATGATGTCCCCTTCCGCTTACATTAAATTCTGCAAAATCGGGGCGTTGTCCGAAACGGGTTCCTATCCGTTTGATGCCCGCGCCAACGGGTTCGTAATGGCCGAAGGCGCCGGTATGGTGATTTTGAAACGCCTCTCGGACGCCGTAAAAGACGGCGACCGGATTTACGCCGTCATCCGCGCCGTGGGCGCCTCGTCCGACGGCAAAGGCAAAGGCATCACCGCGCCGAACCCGAAAGGGCAAAAACTGGCCGTGGAAAAAACCTTTGAACAATTGGACTACACGCCCGAAGCCGTGGGCCTGATTGAAGCGCACGGCACCGGCACCCGCGTAGGGGACGCCGTGGAACTCGGTGCGTTGACCGAACTGTTTGCCCCGTATGCCAAACCGGGCACCATCGGTTTGGGCAGCGTCAAGAGCCAGATCGGCCATGCCAAAGCGGCGGCGGGGATTGCTTCGTTAATCAAAACCTCGCTGGCCTTATATAATAAGGTGTTGCCGCCTTCCGTCAACTTTGAAACCCCCAACCCCATTGTGGATTGGAGCACCTGCCCCTTCCGCGTGATTACCAAAGCGGAAGAATGGCCGGGCGGCAAAATCCGCCGCGCCAACGTATCCGCGTTCGGCTTCGGCGGCACGAACTTCCACGTGGCTATGGAAGAAATGAACGACAGTCTTTTGAAAAAGGCCGAAGAATCCAAACAACAAGTAACCGTTTCGGCCCCGGTACAGGAGAAACCTACTATGACCAGCAGTAACTATACCCTTCACGTTCCCGGCGAGAAAATCCAAGGCGACGTATTGACCTTCTCGGCCGCTACCAAACAGGAATTGTTTAACGTGTTGGACAAGGCGCTTATCGCCATTGAATACGATCCCACCTATTTGCCGAGCATTTCCTACAAAAACCACATCCAGAAGCCGGCCAAATTCGCGGTGACGATTAACGTGGAATCTCCGGAAAAACTGAAAGAAAAAATTGAATTTTTCAAAAAAACCGCTTCTGCCCAGAACGTGTGGGAACAGGAATCCCTCTATCTGCGCATGAAAGGCATCTATCCGTTTACGCCCACCGAAATTAAACCCAAAGTGTGCTTTATGTTCCCCGGACAGGGCTCGCAGTATGTGGATATGATGAAGGACTTGGCTTCCAAATATAAAGTAGTGCAGGATACGTTTGACGAAGCCGACCGCCTGCTTTTAAACATCATCGGCCAAAATCTGACGGACACGCTGTGGAGCAAACCCGGCGAAACGAAAGAACAAATCGCCGTGCGCGAAGCCGCCATTAAAAAGACCGAAATGACCCAGCCCGCCGTGTTGACGGCCGATATCGCCATGATGCGCCTGCTGTCCTCGTTCGGCATCAAGCCGGATGTGGTGATGGGCCACAGCTTGGGCGAATATGCCGCGGCCGTGGCTGCCGGTATTTTTGATTTTGAAAACGGCCTCAAAGCCGTGTGCACCCGCGGGAAGGTAATGTCCGAAATTAAAGTGGAAGACAACGGCAAGATGGCCTCCATCGCCGCGCCCGTGGACCGCGTAGAACCGGAACTCGTCCGCATCAACGGTTACGTGGCCGTAGCCAACAAAAACTGCCCGACCCAAACGGTCATCGCCGGCGCCAGCAAAGCGGTGGACGATGCCATCAAGATGTTCACCGATATGGGTATCCAGGCGGTGCAAATCCCGGTTTCGCACGCGTTCCACTCCGCTATCGTGCGCCCGGCCATGCCGCAGTACCGCGCTTTCTTGGACACGCTGACTTTCCACGCCCCCAAGATGCCGATTACCACCAACGTCACGGCGGAATTCTATCCGAGCGACCCCGAAAAAATCAAAGACCTTATGGTCACGCAGATTTCCCACTCCGTGGAATGGATTAAACAGCTGCAAACCACCTACAATTCCGGCGTGCGCCTGTTTGTAGAATGCGGCCCCAAACGCGTCCTTTCCGCGTTGGCTTCCAACACGCTGTCCGATAAGAAAGACATCAAAGTGTTGGCTTCCAACCACCCCAAAAAAGGCGGCATTGTGGAATTCAACGATTTGTTCGCCAACCTGATTTCCTCCGGCATCCACTTGGATTGGACCGGCACCGATATGTACGGCAACAACGCCACCTTCAACCCGGCGTTTGTAAACTGGGTGACCGGTAACGCCACCCCCACGGAAAAAGCCGCCGGTACGGTGAAAGAAAACACCACCTGCACGTGCAAAGTTTCCGCCCCGGCCAAAGAAGGCACCCCGTGCGGCAAAAAATCCATCGTCATCAGCGGTATCGCCGCGGGCGGCCCCGGCAGCTGGGACAAAATCTTCCGCGAAGGCGTGCTGGACGAAACCCTCTCCGGCCGCAATATGATTGAACCCGTCAGCTCCGAAATCCAGCAGAAACAGATTGACAAGCACGTGGAATTCGTCATTAAATCCAAAGACGGCAACCACCGCATTGAACGCTTAACCTCGCCGATGCAGGCCATCAAATTGGCGGCCAAAGGCGGCGCGTTTGATTTGGAAAAAGAATTCGGTCTGCCGGCCAAATGGGTCCGCTCCATGGACCGCAGCTTCCAGCTGGCCATTGCCGCGGGCATTTTGGCCCTGAAAGACGCGGGCATCCCGCTGGTGCTGTACTACAAACCCACCTCCACGGGCGGCTACTTGCCGGACCGCTGGGGTCTGCCGGCCGATATGATTGACGAAACGGGCGTGATTTTCACCTCCGCTTTCCCCGTGGCCAACAGCATGATGGGCGATTTGTCCAAACGCGTGGCGGGGTTACTTAACAACAAGACCGCCAAAGAAGTCCGCGCGT
>CALUZE010000013.1 GCA_944325235.1 uncultured Elusimicrobiales bacterium
CAAAAAACCCCGGGGCATCCGCTCCGGGGTTTGTCGGTTCAAAAAGCACTTAATAAATGGCCGGCCATTCACGCGTGGTGAACGAGAATTGCACCCGGCGGTTGGTGCGGCGGCCGTCGCTGGAGTTATCCAGCGTCAGGGGACGGTCCTTGCCGTAGGAGTGAATGCGGATGCGTTCGGCATTGATGCCGCGGCTGACCAGGTACGACTTCATCGCCGCCGCGCGGGAGGCGCCCAGCCAATAGTTGTATTCTTTGGAACCCAACACGTCCGTATGGCCTTCAATAATCAGGTGCAAGGACGGGTGGGACTTCATCACATTGGCCACTTTGTCCAAAAACGGATAGGCATATTCCGGCGGGCGGATGGAATCAAATTCGTAGGTAATGGCGGGCAGGCGCAAGGTTTTGGCCATGCGGGCTTCGCTTTGGTTATACAATTTAGCATTTTTGCGGGCTTGTTCTTCAATAATCGGGTCGCGCTTAGCGGGGCGCGGGATTTCTTCGTAATCCTTTTCCTGCGCGGACGAACAAGCAAACAAACCTGCACAACAAATAAACAGCAAAACGGTTTTTACGTTCATACAATTCCTCCTGCTCCCATTATAGCAAAAGCGCGGTAAATACAGTCAACTTTTCCGCTTTTCCCGGTTATCCACACGCTGTGGATAACCTGTGGATAATTGTCCTTCTACTCTACACTTGCCCACACAAAAGGCTTTTTTGAAGGGGCTTTAAAAGCCGCTTTTTCCCCAACCTGTGGATAACCCCGTTTTTTTGTGGATAACTCCCCCTTCCGTATAGGGGGACAAGTCTTTTTTCTCTCTTTTTTCCGTCGGAGATTTGAAACAGCCGCGTTTGGGGTGCGTTTTACACAATTTTTAAAAAAACTGTTGACAAGTTGCATTTTTTTTGCATAAAACGGCTTTTTTGCGGTATTTTTATTGTTTTTTAAGCTTTATTTTTACGCTGAACGCCGTTTTATCCACACCCCCGCTGATTTTGACCTTTCCGGCCTCCGCTCCGGCCAGCAAGGCCAATTCCCCCCGCGCCGCGTTCCAATGGAAATAAGGCGGGCTTACGCGCAGCGAAACCGGCACGTACGCATAGTCCCGTCCGTTCTTTAAACGGGCCGTAACGGTCAGTTTCACCGGGGTATCGCTTTCCAACGGCAGGGCAGAAAGGCTCAATTTGCCTTTCAAGCGTTTTAAAGCGGCTTTTTGGGGGGCGGCCGTCAAATACGCGTAATCCACGCCGTCAAACAGCCCTTGGGCGGCGTCCGCGTATTGCAGGGCAAAGCCTTCCCCGTAGGCCAGGCCAAGCGCTTCCAATTTTTTCTGCGCCAGCGCCAATTCGGCCTGCGTGCCGGATACAAACACCCGCGGGGAACCGCCGGCCGGCAGCTGCAGCTGTTCTAACGCGTCCGCCGGGGAGGCAAGCGCCAGTTTTTCAAACAACAACGGTTTGGCAAACAGTTCCATCGCCGTCAGCGCCGCGCTTTTGCCGCGGGCCGCAATCACGCGTTGGGCAGGGTCCGCAAACGTAAGGTAATTGGTGTCTATATAGGGCATTAATTCGCGGGAAATAAACTCCACGATTTTGGCCCGGTTTTGATAGTCCGCCTCTTGGAAATTAATCCCCACCACCAGCGCTTTGTGCTGTGCCAAAAACGCTTGGGCTTCTTGGGCTTGTTGGGGGCCGGCCCCCAATAAATACACCACGGGGTAGCGGCGCGAAAGCGGTACGGCGTCTTCGGGCAAAAAGACCGTCAGCGTGTATTTGTTGCCTAATACGGCCGAAGGAAAATGGATAAACGTTTCCCGGCCGGGGTGAATAATCATAATGCTTTCTTCCTGGGCAAAGGCGCCGCAGGCCAGCCATAAAAGGGTCAAAGCAAGGTATAGTTTTTTCATATGTTTTATTGTATCATATTCCGGGTTTTTGCCGTCTAAAAAGGGCCTATCGGGGTTCTGGGTCCAAAGGCCCTTGCACCGGCGCGTTTAATCAGTTAAAGTATGAATAACAATAACAGTGACCAGGAGCCTTATATGAAAACGAAAAACAACCTACGCTTTTTGCTAGCTCTAGGCAACACCAAAGTGGTGGTACTAAAAGACGAGCACGATTTGCAGGTCTACGCCAATACCCCGGACAAGCGCTTTGGAACCACCGTAGCCCCCGAACGCCTGACCGAAGCGCTGGCAACGCGTTAAGCCTTCTTCTTCCCCTATTTTAAAACTCCGCCGGATGTGGGCGGAGTTTTTTATGTCCCGCCTAGCCAAAACCGTATTAATGGTATAATGTAAAAAAGGATTTGATTATGAAAAAAACCGCCCTTTTACTCTGTGCCGCCTTGTTGGCGGCGGTAGCTGCTCCGGCGCAAACCTCCCTGCAGAATGCGCTGCCCCTATTGCAAAAGAATACCCGCACCGCGGCCGAAACCCAGCAGGTGCTCCAGCTGTTCCGCTCCGCCAAAGACCCGGACACCGTCTTTGCCGCCGGGGCAAGCCTGGTCAAAATTCCGCCGTCCAAAACCCTGGAACCCGCGCTGTTTAACCTGATTTTAAAAAGCGAGGACCCCCTCAAACAGACTTTTTCCGCCGTTATCGTCACGGCAATGGGGTCTTCGTACGAGGAACTCATCCCGGTGCTGCAGGAAGCCTTAAACGGCAAAAACGCCCTGCTGCGCGCCTATGCCGCCGGGGCTTACGGCATTATCAACCCCGAAGACAAAACCTACGTGCAGGACGTCGTACTGCTCTATATTTACGACCCGGATTTTGCCGTGCGCGCCATGAACCTGCTGGCCAAAGATGCCAAAGCCGTATTTAAATACCTCAAGCAAGCTTCTTCCAGCCAGGACCCGCAAACCCGCGCCGCGGCCGCCGCGTGGCTGGGCACCCTGCACAGCCAGGACGCCGCCAAACAACTTTTAAAACGGGCCAAAACCGAAGATAACCCCGACGTGCAGGCCCAGCTGGCCACCGGCCTGGCCGAAGACCGTGCCTATACGCTGGAAGCCGTGGTAAAAGGCCTGCGCCAGGATTACCAATCCCCCGCGGCCAATACCTACGCCCTGGCCCTGGGTTTTATGACTGGCAACGCCGTGGAACCCATCCGCCAAGCCTTGGCCGGTTCCAACCAAAACGAACGCATCAACGCCGCCCGCGCGGCCGCCTATATGGCGGGCGTGCTTTCCAACCCGGACGCCTTCCACTTTACGTCGGACCGCTCGTTTGACATCGGCCTTTTAAAAAGCCTGATTCCGCAGTTAAAAGCCTTGTCCAAAACCGGCAACGACACCCTGCGCCTGTATGCGGACAACGCGTTGCGCCAAATAGAAAAATTGATGATTTAATATGAATCAACCTATCATAAAAGCCAAAAAGCTGGACCCGCGCGCCCAACTGCCTCTGCGCGCCCACCCGACCGATTCGGGCGCCGATTTGTTCGCCCTGGAACGCACGGTGCTGCCCCCGCACACGGTCGTAAAAGTACGCACCGGCGTTGCGGTGGAACTGCCGGAAAATACGTCCGGCATTATTTGGGGCAAAAGCTCGGTGGAAAGCAAGGGAATTAAGGCCATGGCCGGGCTGGTGGACGCCCCGTACCGCGGGGAACTGCTGGTGTGTATGTACAACTTAAACGATACGGAATTTGTGTTTGAAGCCGGGCAAAAAGTGGCCCAGCTGGTAGTATTGCCCACCCTATATCCTGCCTTTATAGAAGCACAGGAACTATCCGACACGTCGCGCGGAAGCGGCGGGTTTGGCAGTACGGGCAGCCACTAATTTACACCAAAAAAACCAGGCTTTTTAAAAGCCCGGTTTTTTATAAATACGCAGTGTTTATTTGGCCGTAAAGCCGGAAGAAATGAAGATACGGCACAACTTGGGCCCCTTTGTGCCCGTGCCGGTGCAGGTTTTTTCGTCCGGGGTGTTGCTCAAATTATTATAATAGGTAAGCACATATTTATCTTCGCCACCCAGTTCGCGGGTGATTTCCAAGCGGTCCCCGTTGGATAAATCGTATACGAAATCGTTCGTCGCAAACTGCGTGCCGCTGCTATTCCACGTGCCGCCCGTCGGGCGCACATCCAACGAGGCGCGGGTATTGGGCGTTTCATTGGGCCGTTCCGTTATGGCGCGGTTCATCGCATCCACAATGGTTTTGCCGTTCATAAATGCTTCGGCCGCGCGCGATTTTTCCACCGCGGTTTCATACTGCGGCAACGCAATAGACGTCAAAATACCGATAATTAAGACCACTACCAACAATTCAATTAAGGTAAAACCTTGCTTCATTGCAATCCTCCTCACAGGGGAACCCCTTTTGTTATCGTACCAAATACACGTTACGCCCCACAACCGTTGCCCCGGCCCGAAAGCCGGGGCGGCGAATCCGTCAATTTTCCGACGCAATCAACGCGTATCCGTCTATCTCGCCGTCTGCATTTTTACAGGCGAACACATCCCAGCCGGTATCTTCGTACAGGCCGTTTTCGTGCAGCAAGTCCATCCGCACCTGGAAAGCGTTTCCGGCGGCGGAATTTTCGGCCGCTTTGAACATTCGTTTGGAAAGATCCTCGTTGCGGATGACTTCGTTAAAGAAGTCCCGCCCCAAAATGTTGTTGGTGCGCAGGCCCGTAACTTCCAGGAACGGACGGTTGGCAAAGGTGACCTGGTAATCCAGGTCCATCATCACGGCAGGCATTTCCACGTATTCCAGCGTGCGGGCCAGCGAGCGGGAAGCTTCGCTGAGCATTTTGCCCGTTTCGCGCAGTTCAATGCGCAGGCTCAACAGGCGGGCCATAATGCCCATCATTTCTTCGGCCCCCTGCCCGAAACTGCGCCGCGGCTGGCGCGAGGCAAAGCACAACGCCCCCTGCGCCTTGCCGTTTACGTAAAGCGGCGCCGCCAACATGGCCCCAAAGCCCTTTTCTTTATGCAAGCAGTGCGTGCAGTTGGTGTTGCCCAAATCCGGCCATAATACCACATTGCCGTCCGGCACGTCCACCAGGCATTCCTCCACCGGGAACGTCATATACCGTTCCACCTGCAAATCGTTGGGGGTGGCGTACACCACGTGGCTTTCCAGGCCCAGGCGGCCTTTGTCAAAGCGGATGACCAGCCCGATATCGGCCTCAAAGTGCTTTAAGCCAAACGCCAGGATTTTGTCCACCTGTTCGGTGATAGACAGCCCCGGCTCGCTGGCGACGCGGTAAAGCTGGTGGATTTTTTCGTCATAGGCGTGCTTATCGGACACGTCCTTCACCCACAGCACCGCTTCGGCGCGGCCCGTAATCGGCGTGACCATTGCTTCAAAATAGCGCAATGTTCCGGCCACGTTCCATTCAAACTCAAAGCGGGAGCTTACGTTGATGGACAGGGCCTCTTTGATGGCGAACAACGCACGGGAAGCCGATTCTTCCGGCCAATATACGCCGGGTTTTTTATCCAAGAATGTTTTGGCGGCTTGGGTATTGTCCAGGTACGGCAGGTTGGAATATACTTCCAGCACGCGGCCGTCGCTGTCGGTCTTTAAGTACAACCCGGGCAGCGCCTGGCGGACGCTTTTGAGTTCCTGGGCTTCCTGGGAGTCTTGGGACACTTCTTTGATTTCTTCCGTCAAATCCCGCAGCACCACCAGCACTTCATCGCGGGTGGGCAGGTCCATCGCCGTCACAATCACCTGTGCGTCAAACGAAGAACCGTCTTTCTTGCGCACGGCCAGTTTAAACGAAGTCTTGCCTTGGGTGGCCACTTCTTCCTGGGCGTGTTCCAGCACTTCGTGGCAGCGGGCGGAATTGTGCCCTTTGTCAAAGAACAAGTCCTTAAACGGCATATGCACCAGTTCGTCGTGCGTAAAGCCCAGTTTGCGCGCCAGGAATTTGTTGGATTGTTCAATGTGTCCAAAGCGGCCGTTTTCAAACAAGACGCCGAAAACAATGCCGTCCGTGGCCTCCAGCAAGGCGTTTAATTGGGCGGAGCGTTCCTCCAGGATCTTCATAATCTGGCGGTGGAACGCCATATTGCGCAGTACAAACAGGTAGCGGCCGTCCGCTTCTTTAATGGCCGTCACGCGCACGGCGGTATTTTCCAGCCCGCTGGCCAGACTGATGCGATATTCGCGGTTGGCCAGGGAGCCGTCCTCCGTCAACGTCTTTAAATCATCGTCCAGGCGCTGGCGGGAATCGGCTTCAAACAAGTTGCGCAAATCCTGCCCGTGCAATTCCTCTTCGGATAATTGGCAAAGCGAGCAGAACAAATCGTTGCAGACGTCAATTTTCCAATTTTTGTCGCACAGGGCGTACGGCTCGCTGTTGGGCAGCACCAGCATTTCGTCGGCCGATTTGCTGATCACCCAGCTCGGCGCGGCCGGCGGCTGCGGCGCACGCGGGGCCGCGGGCTTTTGCTGCGGGGCAACCGGCGGAGGCGGCGGGCAGGGCCCGTCCTTGCGCTCCAAAAACACCACATAGTCGGCTTCCACGGTGCCGTCCTTGGCGTCGCGCTTGTTTATCGGCACGAAACTGACGGAAAGCGGGATTTTGCCCGTTCCCTCAATGCGTCCGGGGAACATTTTGGCCGCGCGGTCAAAATCAAACACATAGTCCATATGCGCGGGGTTGCCGGCTTTCAGCTGCCGCCGCGCCGCCAGCGAAATGGCCGGTTTCATATATACGTTGCGGTAGAAGTTTTTGTCCGCTTCCGTAAAGTGGAACATCGCGCGGCAGGCTTCGTTCATCACGCTGATGTAGCCCTTGTGCGACATAATAAACGCCGGCGTGACGCATTTTTCAAAGGCGGAGCGGAAACATTCCCGTTCGGTTTTCACCTCGCGCAGCATGCGGTTGGCGGCCGTTACGTCGCGCACGAAGCACAGCACAATGCGCCGCCCCAAATAACGGGAGGCGACGGCCGCAAATTCGGTTTCCACTTCCTGTCCGTTCTGTTTCAAAAACCGCACGTCAATGGCGCTGGACGCGTCATCCGCCCCGGCCACCACGGCGTCGTACTTATCCTTTAAGAACATCCGGTGGTCTTCGGCCACCAATTCGGAAAGGTGTTTGCCTTTGGCTTCTTTTACGTCTTTGTAGCCCAGCAGTTGGCAGAAGGCGTGGTTGGCATAAATCACTTTGGCGTCTTCCAAAATCACAATGCCTTCGCGGGCGTTTTCCACGAGCAGGGTGTTTTTGTCGCTGGCTTCGCGGATTTGTTTTTCCATCTTGGTCTTGGCGGTGATGTCTTCCGATACGACCAGCAAGCAGTTGGGCGTGCCGTCCACATTAAACACCGGGGTTTTGACCGTGTGCATAATTTTTACGCCTTCGCTGGCGGTGGAAATAAGCTCTTGCGGAATGTCCTGCTCTTTTTTGCTTTCAAATACGCGCAGGTCCGCTTCGCGCAGGAATTCCGCCTGGTCTTTGTTGATATCCGCCCGGTAGGAGGTCTGCCCGATGACGGAATCGGCCATTACGCCGAACAATTCCTCGCTCTTTTTGTTCCACAGAATGTATTTGCCGTCATAATCTTTGACCGAAAGAGAAACCGGCAGGTTGTTAATAACCGTCTGCAGGAAGTTTTTCGCGTCCACAATGGCTTTTTCCTGCGCTTTCTTTTCGGTGATGTCCTCGGCCACCGTCAGCACCATAAACGGCTTGCCTTCTTTGTCAAACACGGGCGCTTTGATGAGGTGCAGCAAAATTTTATCCCCCCGCAAGGTGGTGTACCATTCTTCGGGGAATTCCACCATTTTCCCGTCGCGGAAGATGGCTTTTTCGCGCTGGCCGTAAAAATCGTCCTTGGCCAGGTATTCCCGCTCATCCGGGAACAACTCGTGCGCGCGGCGGTTGATGAACGAGAGTTTGTCGTCCTGCCCCCGGGCATAAATGGCCACCGGCACCTGGTCCAGCAGCGTTTGCAGGAAGTTTTTGGTTTCAATGAGCGCGCGTTCCTGGGCTTTCTTTTCGGTGATGTCTTCCACCAGCGTGACCACAAACTGCGTTTCAATATTTTCGCCCTTCACCGGCACTTTTACCATATGCAGCAATTTCTTTTGACCGGCACCGGTGATGTATTCTTCCTCCGGGATGTCCAGCGTTTGGCCGTTTTCCAGCACGGCACGTTCGCGCATGATATAATCGTGCACCTGCTCGGGCGTTTCGTGCGGCAGGGAACCGGTCGCGTCAAAAGCCTCGCCGGACACTTCGCCGAAAATTTCTTCGCATTGTTTGTTGCGCACCAACATCCGCCCGTCGGCCGCACGGGCATACAAGCCAATCGGCGCGTTCTGCACGATAGCGCTTAAAAAGCTGTTGGCGCGGGCAATTTCTTTTTCCTGTTTAACGCGGTTGGTAATGTCTTCCACAATGGAAAGAACCAGCGGTTTGGGGCCGGCATCCGTCAACGGGACTTTAATTAAGTGCAAGATTTTTTCATTTCCGGCGTGGTCCACATATACTTCTTCGGGGTAATCTTTAATTTTCCCCTCTTTTAACACTTGCGCTTCACGCAAACAGTTATTTTTTACCACATCGGGGTCTTGATACGGGTGCGGCGTATTGACACATTTGACGTCCGTTTCCCCCAACACCGTCATACTTTGGCGGTTAAAAAACGTCATTTTGTTGTCGCAATCGCGGGTGTACAGCCCAAGCGGCACATTGTCCAACACGGCGCGCAGCAAGGTGCGGTTTTGCAATAAATCCTGCTCGTATTGCTGTTGAGCGGTTACGTCCACATACACCGTTAAAATGGCCTGGCCGCTGCCTTTTTCGGCGGGGGTAAGCACTTTGGTTACGTTTAAGGTGCGGTCTTCGCCTTTGGCGTTTTTATAAGACAGCAGTACATTTTCCCGCGGGTGTTGTTTTTCGCGCACGTCGCCGTCCAAGCGCTGCACGGAAGGAATAATCTCTTTGGGCAAGAACTCGTAGACACTTTTGCCCTGCGTGTCGGCGGCTTTAAAGCCAAACATTTTTTCGGCCTGGGCATTCCACAGCGTGCACACGCCGGCCAAATTTTGCACCGTCACCGGTACGGGATACCCGTCAAACACCGAGCGTAAAAAGTTTTTTTCCGCATTCATTTGTTTAAACAGCGGCACCGGCTCCAGCGTAAGCATAATAAACGGCGTGGACGCCAAAACCCCCGCCCCGGCGCTGACGTACACTTCGTCGGCGTTGCGGTTGACCAGCTGAATGACGGTTTTGCGGGCGGTTTTATCGTCGGCCATCGCGCGCACCTGCGGCATGGTAAGGCCCAGTCGGGCCACGTTTGTGCCGTTTAACGAAGCAATTTCGGTATGCAGTACGGCCGCGGCGCTGGCGTTGGCAAACACGATTTTACCCGTAGCGTTCAGCAACAACAAAGCCGTGGGGAATTGTTGCAAAAAAGCCAACATTTCCGGTGTGAGCGTTTTGATTACTTGCGGTGCGGGAGTATCTTTTTTAGAGAAAAACGAAAAAATGCTATTGGACATATAAGCCCTCTGTTGACGTAAAATAGAACGGCACGGATATATCTTAATAAATTCCACCCGCCGTTGCAACCGTAATGGGGTACGCGCGCACGGCCGCGTGCGTACGGGCGGCCCGTCTAACCTTTTTTTGCCGCACCAAAATGGCGAATGGGCGCTAAAAATTTGGTACGATAACAAACATCGGAGAACCGTTATGAAACGTTTTTATTTGTTAGCCGGAACCGTACTTTTAAGCGGAGCCTTCGCCGCCCTGCACGCGGCTGATGACGCCTACAAACCGCAAACGGTGCGCCAAACGCCCCAATACCTGACGACGGACCCCGCCCTGGTGGAAGATACCTGCCCCGGGCACGATATTTTGAAGCGTTTTACCTGCACCAAAGCCCAAAAACCCGGCTATTCCTGCTATGACGTGTATATGGTGCAGGGGGACCCCATCGCGTCCGAACGTTATACGCTGTTGGACCAGACCGTAACGATTGAAAACTCCTCCGCCGAGCCGCGCTGCACGTTTACGGACGAAATGACGTGCGACAACTTTTTAAACGCGCTGAATTACAATTTGGATTTTTCGTGGTTTATTTCCAACTTTCCCTCCTCCTCTTTCCCGCAATGCGGGGAAACGTATTCCTGCACGCGCATTGCGTGCCTGCGCCCGCTGGCGCCGGCCGCGGACGGAACCCCCCGCTCGGAAAAACTTTCCTGCGTGTACAAGAAAAACCAGATTTTCTTTTTGGGCGCCGAACTGACCTGCCAGGACAAAAACGCTCCTGCCGCCCGCTAACGCACCCCGCGTAAAACGGCCCAAATTGGTATAATGAAAATATGATTTGGACCCATTTAAAAACCATTTTTTCGTTCCGTTTTTACCACATTCTGGCGTTTGCTTCGCGCCGGTTTATGGTAGGCTTTGGCATTTATTTGTTTTTGCTGTCCTCCATTGTGTTTTACTTTTTCAGCACCGGCTACATCCGCCAAAACCTGCCCGTCCTGCTCAAAAATTTCCCGCAGGTCACCTTTGAAAAAGGCTTCCTTACCCAACCGCAAACGCCCGTGTCCGTTTCCGTGCCGCAAAGCGATTTTAAAATTACGTTTGACGCCTCTTTAAAAACGCCCCCCTCATCAGAGGAAATGCTGCGCGACAACACTCTTTTGCTCGTAAGCGGCAACCAGCTCTATATGGCCGGCAACGGCCGCGTGCAGACCCAAACGCTGCCGGAAAGTTTTTCGTTCGTCACCTCGCAGGAAAACCTGGAAAAAGAAAAAGACAACCTTTCCGCCGCCTTCAGCGCCGTGGCCTTTTTGACGGGCCTGATGGCCATACCGTTTTTGCTGATTTTCGGCTTCTGCCTGGCCGGAGCGACGGGGCTGTTTTTCAAACTGGCGTACCGTTCGTCCGTACCGCGCGGAATGGTGTTTAAGTGGGCGTTTTTTCTGCTGGGCCCGCTGAGCGCGCTGTGGTACATTCGGCTGTGGTACCCCATTCCGCTTTTTACGTTTGCACAGCTGATTGTGTGCATTATCTATATGCAGCAAATTTTTAATACACTGCCCGAGGTAAAATAAATGCTTATTAAACTCATCCGCTCGTTCAGCTCCGCCCACCGCCTGCCGCATTACGACGGGCCCTGCCGCAACCTGCACGGCCACACCTGGAAGGCCGTTTTTGTGATAGAAGGCCCCGTCCGCCCCGACGGTATGGTGTGCGATTTTAAAGTGATTAAAAAGCTGTTGGACAATTACCTGCCCGACCACCAATTTTTAAACGACCTGCTGGAAAACCCCACCGCCGAAAATCTGGCCCAATATTTGTTTGACAAAACGGGCGCCGCGCTGAAAAATGAGGGGCTGACCCTGAAAACCCTGGAAATTTGGGAGAGCGAAAATGCCGCAGCCATCGTGGAACGTTAACGAAATTTTCTATTCCATCCAGGGCGAAGGCCGCCACACCGGTATGCCCGCCGTGTTTGTGCGCCTGGCGGGGTGCACGATGAACTGCCCGTTCTGCGACACGAAATACGCCGCGCGAGACGGCAAACTAATGACGGGCCCCGAAATTTTAAAAGCGCTTTCGGCCTGGCCTGCCAAGGCGGTTATTATCACGGGCGGAGAACCCGCCGAGCAAGATTTGCCCGCCCTGATTGCCGTACTCAAGGACGCCGGCTACCAGGTGCACCTGGAAACCAACGGCGTGCGTGATACGGACGTAAGCCGTGCGGATTTTGTGTGCGTTTCGCCCAAAAAATACGTCAGCGCGGACATGCTTAAAAAAGCCGACGTGATTAAAATCGTCGTCGGGCAAGATACCGATTTGGAAGATTTGCAAAAATACTACGCGTACGAAAACGCCAAAACGCAAATTTATCTGCAACCCGAAAGCAACAAACAGGAGAACATTGACCTATGCGTAAAACTGCTGAAAAATCATCCCTCTGCCCGGCTAAGCCTGCAAATGCACAAGCTGGCAAACATACGGTAAGCGAAGAAAAAATTTTAAATAACCTGCGCGAAATTTTGGCCTACATCGGCGACGATCCCACCCGCGAGGGCCTGCTGGAAACGCCCTCCCGCATTGTGCGCAGCTGGAAGAAACTTTTTGGCGGCTACCAGATGAAACCGCAGGACGTGTTGAAAACCTTCACCGAAGGCTCCTGTGAAGAAATGGTGGTTTTAAAAGACATTGAATTTTACTCCACCTGCGAGCACCACCTGCAGCCGTTCTTCGGCACCATCAGCATCGGCTACCTTCCCAAAGGGCGCGTGCTGGGTATTTCCAAACTGGCGCGCTTGGTGGAAGTGTTCGCCCGCCGCCTGCAAATCCAGGAAAAACTCGTGGCGCAAATTGCCGACAGTTTAATGGACACCTTACAGCCCCACGGCGTGATGGTGGTGTGCAAAGCCAAACACATGTGCATCAGCTCGCGCGGGATTGAAAAACACAACGCCGTTATGGTCACCAGCGCTATCCGCGGCGCGTTTAAAAAGATGGAAGTGCGCAACGAATTTTTGGAAATGATTAAATAACAAGCGTATGGCAAAACCGCTTTTAATGGGCATTGTAAATGCCACGCCGGATTCTTTCTACGACGGCAACCCGCAAAACAATCTGCCCGCCCTGCTGGCTAAATGCCGGGAGTACGCAGCCGGCGGCGCGGATATTTTTGACATTGGCGGCGAGTCTACCCGCCCCAACGCCGCGCCGGTGCCCGCGGAAGAAGAAATCCGCCGCGTGCTGCCCCTTATTCAAGCGGTGCGCCAAAAATGGCCGCAGATTCCCGTGTCGCTTGATACCGTTAAAATCCCGGTTGCGCGCGAAGGGCTCCAAGCCGGCGTATCCATTATTAACGACGTAAGCGGCACGCCGGACCCGGAAATGTTTTCTCTGGTGCACAAGTTTAACGCGCAAATCGTCCTTACCCATTCGCGCGGCACCCCGCAAACCATGCAAACGCTGACGCATTACGAGAACTTGCTGCAGGAAGTAAAAGATTTTTTGGCCCGAAAAATAGAACAAGCCCTGTCCTGCGGCATTCCCAAAGAACATATCATCATTGACGTCGGCTTTGGCTTTGCCAAAACGCGCGAGCAGAATTACGAACTGCTCAAGCACCTTTCGTTTTTTAAAGATTTGGGCGTGCGGCTGTTGGTGGGATTATCCCGCAAAACGTTTTTAAGCCAAAAGCGCGAACTTCCCCCCAAACGCAAAGCCCAAACGCTGGCCGCCCACCTGGTGGCTTTGCAAAACGGCGCGGATATTTTGCGCGTACACGACGTAAAAGACACCCGCAAAGTAATGGATTTTTATCAAGAATTGGAGGCCGCCAAATGACCAAAGTGTACTTAACCCAATGTGGCAGCTTTACGGCCCGCCACGGGCACGACGGAACGTTAAACGAACCCGTGCACGAACACCACTTTCACTACGAGGTCACTTTTTACGGGCCGATTAACGCGGAAGGCTATTTGCTGGATTTCCGCCAACTGGCCGACACCTTTCAAAAAGAGTTGGAATCCCGGCTGGAAGGCAGCGACTTGGGCACCTTTCTTCCGCGCCCCACAACGGAAGCCCTGTGCGTGTGGATGTACCGGCGCATCAAAGACCGGGTGCCGCATTTGTACGCCGTAAAAGTGGCCGAAGAACCCGACCGCTGGGTGGAATACCGCGGAGAAGAATAATGCCTCAAGCCGTGCTTGCCCTGGGCAGCAATATCGCCCCCGAAAAAGAAAATATAGACCGCGCCATTCAAGCCCTGTCGGACCTGGGCACCGTAAAAGAAGTGGCGCCGTACATCGTGTCCAAGCCGGAAGGATTTGCCGAACAGCCGGACTTTGTAAACACCGTGCTGATTTTAAGCACGCCGTACGAACCGCTGCCGCTTTTAAAGAAACTAAAAGCGCTGGAAACCCGCCTGGGCCGCAAGCCGACGTTTCGCAACGGGCCGCGCGTAATTGATTTGGACATCCTGTTTTACGACGACAAAGTGATTTTTGAAGACGACGACCAATATCCCCTTTTCGTGCCGCACCCGCGCCTGCACGAGCGGGAATTTGTGCTCAAGCCGCTTTCGTACCTCCTGCCCGAATACGTGCACCCCAAGCTGGGCAAACCCGTCTACCGCCTGTACCGCGAACTGATGAAAAAGAAAGGCAAGCCCGATTGTTCTATTCTTTAGTTTGGTTCGTTAAAAAATTTCCCCGCACCGCGCGGGGATTTTTATAAATTTCTGTTTCCTTTTAGGCGGGAAAAAAGTAGAATGTAAATATCTATTTTCTAACAAGGAGATGCGAACCAGATGAAAAAAGTAATTCTGCTTTGTATGGCTGTATCTTTGCTAGGTACCGCCTGCACCACCCCCGGTAAAAGAACCGCTTGGGGCGCTGCCGGAGGCGCGGCCGTAGGCGCTGCCGCCGGGGCTATCATCGCCAACAACACGGGCGGCAAGAGCGAAACCGGCGCCATTTACGGTGCTTTGGCGGGCTTGACCGCGGGCGGCCTTTTGGGCAACTACTACGACAAACAGGCCAAAGAATTGGCTGCCATCGCCGAAGTGGTAAAATCCGACAGCGGCATCCAAGTTTATTTGAAAAACGATATTTTGTTTGCCACCGGCAGCTCGGAATTGACGGCCGCTTCCATGCAGACGCTCTCCGACCTGAACAAAGTGCTCAAAAAATATCCCAAAAACCGCATCGTCGTGCAGGGATATACCGACTCTACCGGTTCCGACGCCATCAACAACAAACTCTCTACCCAACGCGCCAAAGCCGTGTACGACTTCCTGCTGGGCAGCGGTTTGAAAACGATGAGCATCACCTACATCGGCTACGGTTCTTCCAACCCGATTGCCACCAACTCCACCGCGGAAGGCCGCGCGCAAAACCGCCGCGTGGTGCTGCAAATCACCGCGAACGAAAAAGATTTGAAATAAACCTTTTTCCCACGCACAAAGGGCCCCGAAAACGGGCCCTTTTTTTTGCATAAAAACCGTTGTTTTTTGGGGGCTTTTTCCCGTCAAAAAAAACGGCGCAAAAAACAGTGGCAAAAATTTCGGCAATTTGCTATTGTGTATTATATGCAACTCCTCGGTAAAGACGGTTTAAAAGCACTCATCAGACTTTTGGAAACGGAATCGGACACCTATGGCCCGGTGCTCAAACGGGCGCTGGCGGATGCCATCAAAACCAATCCCGATGAAGTGCAGCGCGTTATGGAGGAAGAATTCCAAACCTCCGCGCCCCGCGCCGTGCTGAACACCCTGGAAGAAATCTGCTGGGAAGACCTGACCGCCGCCTTGGCGCGTTTTGCGGCCAAAATCAACCCGGACTTGGAAGAAGGGTTAATGCTGCTTTCCAAATTTACCAGCCCCGTTACGGCCCGCGGCGACGTGAACGCCCCGCTGGACCATATGGCCGCCGAGTTGCGCCCGGTACTGTTAAACGCCAAAAACTGCACCGAAATCGCCGCCGTGCTGGGGCACTACTTCTTCCGCCTGCAGCAAATAACGGCCCTGCAAACCAATTTGGATATCAAAGACATTTCTTTTGCCCGCTTTTTACGCAAAAAACGCGGCTCCAGCCTGTGCGTAGCCTGCCTGTACGTATGCCTGGGGCAACGCTTTGGGCTGGACGTAGCCCTGGTGGATTTGGCCGGGCGGATTTTGGTGCACATGCAGGGATACTCCCACCGGGAATCGCTGTTTATTGACCCGCTGGACAACGGCAAAATCTTAACCGAAGAAGATTGCCGCCGCTACATCCGTGCCCGCTATATAGCATGGAACGACGAATTTTTGGCGCCGCTTTCCTCCCGCGCGATTGTGCGGCGCTTCATCGCCAATATGATTTACGTCCTGAATAAAGTGCGCGATGAACGCCGCCTGAACTACCTGCGCCACTATTTGGAAATTATGAAAGGATAACCCCCTACGGAGGGACAAATGAATTATTACATCTGGCTGATTATTGCCGTGTGTTGTTTTGTGGGCGAATTGTTTAGTATGGAATTTTCGCTCACGTGTTTAGGCCTGGGGATGCTGGGCGCGTCGCTGGCGTCGTGGCTGGGGCTGAACCTGTGGCTGCAAGTGCTGGCGTTTGCCCTGGTGGCGGGCGCGGCGTGGATAGGCATCCGCCCGTTTGCCAAGCGCCTGTTGTACGCCAAGGCCAAGCACGTCAAAACCCCGGCGGAAGAAGTGATTGGCAAAACGGCCGTGGCCGAAACCGCCCTCGGCCCGCTGGAACACAACGGCCGCGTGAAAGTGGAAGGGGAAAGCTGGAAAGCCACCTCCGCCGTGCCGCTGGCGGCCGGGACGGAATGTGTGGTGGAAAAATTGGAAGGCGTAACCTTAACGGTTCGCGCCAAATAAGAAACAAACTAAAGGAGAAAAAATGACTGAACTGAGCATTACATTTTTGGTAGCTTTTGTCTTTTTTGTAATTGTTATCATTGCCAAAGGGATTGTAATCGTCAAGCAAGCCCAGGTGGTGATTATTGAGCGCTTCGGCAAGTATGTGGGAACGCTTACGCCGGGCATCAACTGGATTATCCCGATTATGGATAAACCGCACCTGATGGAATGGCGCGATAACCGCGAATATATGGACGGCAGCGGCCGCGTGCGCTCCGTGCCGTATACGGAAATGCGCGACGTAATTGATATGCGCGAAACCGTGTACGACCTGCCGCGCCAAAGCGTGATTACCAAGGACAACGTCGGCATTGAAATCAACGCGCTGTTGTACTTCCAGATTACGGACCCGGTCAACGCCGCTTACAAAGTGGAATCGCTGCCCACCGCCATTGAAAAGCTGACCCAAACCACCTTAAGAAACATCATCGGTGAAATGGACCTGGACCAAACGCTCACCTCGCGCGAAATCATCAAAAGCAAACTGCAGGTGATTTTGGACGAAGCCACCAACAAGTGGGGCGTGAAAGTAAACCGCGTGGAATTGCAGGACATCATTCCCCCCGCCGCCATCCGCGAAGCGATGGAAAAACAGATGAAGGCCGAACGCGACCGCCGCGCCATGGTGACGGAAGCCGAAGGGACCAAAACGGCCCAGATTTTAAAGGCCGAAGCCGTGCGCGAATCGGAAATCAAAAAAGCCGAAGGGTTGAAACAGGCCGCCATTTTGCAGGCGGAAGGTATCTCGCAGGCAAAAATCAAAGTAGCCACGGCCGAAGCGGAAGCCGTCAAGATTGTGGCCGCTACGGTATCGCAATCGTCCAACCCGGCCAGCTATATGATTTCGCTTAAATACATTGAAGCGCTGACCAAAATGACCGACGGC
>CALUZE010000014.1 GCA_944325235.1 uncultured Elusimicrobiales bacterium
CTTTTCCAAAACGGCGGGAGGGGCTCCTTCGCTGTAATCACAGTTAAATCGTATCATACGGTTCCTGGTTGCGAAAAGGAAATTTACTCTATTATACTTTTTCTGTCAAAAGGCGCGTGCGTGCGCTTACGAGCGGGCGGCACGTCTTCTGGCGGCGCGCAGCTGGGCGTGGCGCTGGCGGAAAACATCCAGCTTGGTGTAGCGGATCATCAGGCACAGGTCAATCAGCACCATCACAAAGTTCAGCACATACAGCCAGAACACCAGGTCGTAGTTGTACAGAATTTTGTGAATCATTCCGCAAATGTAGGCAAATTCTATCGTAATCATAAACAGGAAACTTTTCCCTGCGGCGGTTTTGGTGCGCAGCGAACGGCTGATATTAAACGGCCACGCCAACCCAAAGCCCAACATCATTAGCGCTTCAAAAATACTCATACCCAGGCTCCTCCTGCCGCAGGACTGCGGCTTATATCTATATTTTACCTTTTTTGGAGCAGGCCGGCTGGCGGGGCGGACCCTTGCGGAACGGCTCGTTAGTCCTATACGCTTTTGGGCCTAAAGGCCCTGGCCGCGAGTGCACAAATGCGGTAATATAACAAATACCGGTTGTACCCAAGCAAACGGTGAACGGGAGCGCACTTATGATACATACAGATGGATACAATTCCCCAAAACGCAGAGGGCCGCTGTTGTTGGCGGTTGTTTTGCTGTTGGTCAGCCAACCGGTCTGGGCGGGCAACCCGCTGAAAGCGGTGTTTAAAGGAGCCGGGAAAGCGCCCGTTGCGCGTAAATTTTTTTCCCCACAAATAGAAAGGATTTTGGCCAACCGGGTGCAAATAAGCCGCCAGAAATTTCCGGCTTTGTCTGTTGAACAGCGGCTGCAAGTGTATGATGCGGATTTGCCGGTGAAAGGCGTTTTGAAATGGGACGTTTCCCATGGGCCGCAAGCACCTTACGAAAAACTGCCTTTTTGGCGCAAACTTTCCAAACAGGGCAAATACAATTATTTCTTGGCCGCCAACAACCGCGCTTCCAAACGGGCGGTTGCCATACGTGTGAATGCGGCGAAAAACATTCAAAAAAATGTAAAAGAACTGTGGAACAAACGCCAAACAATCCCGGAGGAATTGCCGGAACAAACCCTGCTGCGGGCGATTAAACCGCAAACCCGGTATATTTTGATTGGGGAAGAACACGACACGCCCGGAGTGCAGGATTTCTTAATCCGGTTTTTAAAAACCTATCAGGCCAAATACAGCGGCCGCAAAATTGTGTTGCTGACGGAATTTTTGCCCGCCGGGAAAGACCAAACCTATATCTTGCAGGAAAAACGGACCAAGGACCCGGACTACGGCGGTTTTTTTGTGTGGGCACAGGCACACGGCATAAGTGTAAAAGGGGTGGAGCCGCGGTACGTGTTTTTCCAAAATGCGCTGGCGGAGTCGGACCCGGTTTTTAAAACGGAAGAAGCTACCCAAGATTTGTGGGTGTTGCCGGAGGGTTTTCGGTTGCGCAATACATTTTGGATAGAGCAAATCCAAAAGTGGCGCGAGAAATATCCCGACGCGGTATTTATCCTGTATGCCGGGTCGGACCATGTGGCATATAATACGCCTTTTTCGGTGGCCAACAAGCTCCCGGCCGAAAGTACATTTATTGCACATGTGTTCGGGCCGCGTGCTCCCCACGAAAACCCGGGGTATGACTTTTTGGATGAAATCGGCGGGTTGCAATATCCCTTTTACCGGCAGCGGATTCTGTCGTGGGACAGCCCCGCTTTAAGACGGGTGGCCGGGTTTGATATGCGCCTGATTGTTACGAAGGGCAACTCCTCCAAGTAAAAACGGGCTTGCTCAATAAAGAACGAACGGTGAAAAAGTAGGCCAAGCGGGCTCTCCGATGGGGAAGATGGATGAAACGACAACCGTACATTACACTTTTATTTTTTGTTTTGGCGTTGGTAAGCCTGTGCGTGTCGGGCGGGCAGCCGGCCGCGGCGCAGCGCTTTCCCAAAGCGGCGTTAAAATGGAAATATGTTTTTTCTCGCCAATTGACGACGCCCAAAGTGGAACGCATTTTGGCGGAGCGCGTTACACGCACGGCCAAACAACTGCCGCCTATCCCCAAACAACACTTGCGCTTTTGGGGGGTGGAAGAACTCCCCGCCGATAATCCCATTTATTGGAAGGCGCGGCGCCCCTTTGCGGGCCCCTATGATAAGCTGCCTTTTTGGAAGCGTCTTTCCTCTCAAGCCAAGCAGAACTATTTCTTGTCTGCCAATAACCGGGCTTTGCAAATATTAATCCGGGACCGTACACGCGCGTTGGACCAGGTCCGCCGTCTGGCCCCCGCGTTATGGAAAAACCGCGTTCGCTTTCCTCAGCGCACGCTGGATATGGCCGCCCTGAGCCAAATTATGCTTCAACGCGTACCCAAAGAAACAGATTATTTGTTGCTGGGAGAAGAACACAACCGTCCGGCCATTCAAGCGTTGGTGTTGCAATTTTTGCGGCAGTACAAAGCCCAAAATCCCGAACGGAAAATTTTTCTGTTGACGGAATTTTTGCCTAAGGGCGGGGTAAAAAGATTCACCCTGCAGCAACAGCAGCGGCGCTTCCCGCGCTACGCGCAGTTATTGAAGTCTGCACAAAAAATGGGACTGTATGTACGCGGATTGGAGCTGCCGTTTGTCGTTTATTCAAAAAGCAGTACGGTGGTGGATTCCCGCCTGCTGGATTGCGGGGAAGATGTGTCGGTGGTGGATACGTTTTCCATGCCGGAAGGAGTGCGCTTGCGCAACCGTGCGTGGCTGGAAGAAATCACAGCTTTGCGTAAACAGCATCCGAAGGCATTGTTCATTATCTATGCGGGGGATATGCATTTAAATTATGAATCTTCGCAGGCTCTGGGCGTCCAGTTGCCCCAAGAAAAAACATTCGTCATCAGTGTGTTGTTCCGCGAAAAAGAGGAACGGCCTCTCTTGCATACACTGGACCTGCTGCCCCAATCCCGCTATCCGTTTTGGAAGCAAAAAGTGCTGACGTGGGACGACCCTGCCCTGCGCCGCGCCGCCGGGTTTGATATGCGCATTATCCTCAGTGCGGAAGACGCGGCTCGGCCGGCAAAAGCCAAATAACCGGACCCGGAACAAAAGACAGGTTCGGTACGCCGTATGGCACGAATTTCCTTACAAATAAAAATCCCCGCCTGGCGGCGAGGATTTTAAATGGTGCCCAGTACAGGGATTGAACCTGTGACCTTTCCCATGTCAAGGGAACGCGCTACCGCTGCGCCAACTGGGCTTAAATCGGTTTAAGTACCTATTTATTATAGCAAATTGCCGTTTATTTACAAAAGCCCCGCCGCGGAAATCCGGGCGGGGCTGTCTTCGGTTATTAATAAAGCTCTATGATCAAGGAGCAGCGTTGGGCCCCGTATTTCTGCAGCAGGCGGACAATATCCGGGTGGTCGTTTCGTTCGGCAGCCAGCAAAGCGGTTTGTCCCTTTTCGTTTACGTGGGTTGGATCCGCCCCGGCTTTAAGTAACAGCTTAACAATTTTTGTATTTCCAGCTCCACTAGCACCCATTAAGGCGGTAAACCCGCAGCTTGCTTCTGCGTTGGGGTCAGCCCCGGCTTTAAGCAACAGTTTAACGATATCCGTGTAACCGCTTAAGCTGGCGGTAATTAAGGGAGTATATCCGCGAGGGTCTTCCACTTGTGTTTCAGCGCCGGCTTGCAGCAATCGTTTTACAACTTTTGTATGTCCGTTAATACTGGCCCCCATTAAGGGAGTCATATTGATTGCCGGATCATCTTCATATGTGACTCCGATTGAGGGGTCGGCCCCGGCTTTAAGCAAAAGGTTTATAACTTTCAGATGTCCATTCAAAGCGGCCAATAACAAAGGCGTTACCCTTTCAGAGGTCATTTGATTGGGATCCGCCCCGGCTTGAAGCAATAATTTAACGGCTTTTGTATGTCCTTGAAGACTGGCATCCATTAATGCAGTTCCGCCTTCGGCATCTGCTTCATTGGGGTCAGCCCCTTGTGCCAGCAAAGCGCGTATGGTTTTGATATTATTGTCTCTGCTGGCAAGCATGAGAGGGGTTGTTCCTGCGGGTTCAGCATCAGGTGCGTTTTGTACTGCGGCGGCTTGTGTCGGGGTGGCAGGAGCGGGGGCGGGCAGGTTGTTTGGCCCCGCCGCCAGCAAAAAGGGGACAAACACCAAAAGCAGCGATTTCTTCATAAATTCTCCTTGGGTTTTTGGTTGTAAAGCAATTCCACAGATAGTATATCACTAAAAATCAAAAAAACAAGGCAGAAGTTTAACAACTATTTAAAGCTCCAGGAGCTGCCCAGCGTGTCTTCAATAAACTCCAACAAGCTTTTGTGCAGCAAAATGCGTTTGTTGGTGCGGATGCGGTGGATTTTGCCCGGATTTTCTTTGGACGGCACTTCCAAGACGACCACGGTGGTGCCGCGGGTCATATCCAGGTAGCTTTTGAGTTTTTGCAAATTGAGTTTGGAGCAATTGGCCGGAATGCGGATGGTGAATTCCTTGGCGACATTGGAAATCAAATCCGTTACGTTGTGGGCGTCTTTTAAATTCAGTTCAATGCGGGCGCTTTCGTCGTCCACGCGGATGTCCCCCACAAAGTTCAAAATGGCGTTGGGCGCCAGCTTATGGGACAAGTTTTTATAAGAGCCTGCAAACGCGTTGACCATAATGGAGCCGGTGCAGTCTTCTATCACCATTTGGGCCCATTCTTCTTTCTTTTTGTTTTGGCGTTTTTTAAACAGGGTGATAATGCCCAGCACATTCAGCCGTCCGCTGGCGCGCCCTTCCAAAATATCAATAATGGGCGTGCAGTGCAGCTTGGCCAAGTACGGCTGGTATTTGGCCATCGGGTGCCCGCTGAAGAACAAGCCCAGCACTTCTTTTTCGTAGTTCAGCAGTTCGCTTTGCGTCAGCGGCCGGGCCGTTACCGGGGCGCTTTTTTTGACGCTGAGCACGGCGGAAAAATCATCGCCGAACAGGTTGCCGGTATTTTTTTCTTTTTCTTTGGCTACCAGGTGGGCCATATCCACGGCGTTATCAATGTTGGCCAAAATGTTGGCGCGGGTGATTTTGGGGTCCTGGCCCGGGGCGGTGCTGTCCAGCGCGCCGGCCTTGGTTAAACTTTCAATGGTTTTTTTGTTGGCCTGGAACAAATCAATGCGGCTGCAAAAATCTTCCAGCGATTTATACGGCCCGTCTTTTTCGCGCTCGTGCACGATGGACAAACAGCCTTCTTCACCAGCGTTTTTGATGGCTTCCAGCGCGTAGCGGATGAATTCCTTGTCGCCGATTTTTTCCACGGAAAATTCCGGCTGGGATTTGTTGATATCCGGCGGCAGGGTTTCAAAACCCATATTGCGGGCTTCTTCCAAATAGGTGACGATTTTGTTTTCTTTATCGTCCGCGCCGATGGCGTTGTGGCCGATTTCGTTGGTCAGCGCGGCGCACATAAATTCAATGGGGTAATTGGCTTTTAAATAGGCCGTTTGGTACGACACCAACCCATACGCAAACGAGTGCGATTTGTTGAACCCGTACCCGGCGAAGGCTTTCATCTGTTCGTAAATGTGGGCGGCGGTTTTTTCGGAGATGTGGTTTTTCAAACATCCGTCCACGAATTTTTTACCGAACTTTTCCATTACGTCCAGTTTCTTTTTACCCATGGCTTTGCGCAGGGTGTCGGCTTCCCCGGGGGTGAATCCGCCCAGACGTTTGGAAATTTCCATAATCTGTTCCTGGTACACCATACAACCGTAGGTGTCCTTCAATACGTCTTCCAACAACGGGGTCTCGTAGACGATTTTTTCCTGCCCGTTTTTGCGGCGTACGAACATATCCATCATGCCCGATTCCATCGGGCCGGGGCGATACAGCGCCACCAAGGCGGACACGTCGCTGAATTTGGTGGGCTGCAGCTTTTTAATCAGGTCGCGCATGCCGCCGCTTTCCAGCTGGAAGATGCCCAGCGTTTTGCAGGCGCAGAGCAAATCGTATGTTTTTTTGTCGTCCAACGGGATTTTGTTGATGTCAAAATTGGGGTCGTGGCGGGCGCGAATCATTTTTTCGGCGTTATCAATAACCGTTAACGTGCGCAGGCCCAAAAAGTCCATTTTCAGCAGGCCCAGGTTGGAGCAGGGCTCGCCTTCAAACTGGGTGGTAATGGCGTCGCGCGCGCCGCGGGCCAGCGGCACGTATTCCGATACGGCCTCTTTGGTAATCAGCACGCCGGCCGCGTGAATGCCGGTGTGGCGTTTTAACCCTTCCAGCTTGCGTGCCATTTCAAACAGGCGTTTGCTTTGGGGGTTCTTTTCCACCTCGTTTTTCAGCTCGTTGATTTCCAACGCTTTTTCCAACGTCATTTTGGGGTCGTTGGGAATCATTTTGGCAATGCGGTTGGCTTCGGCCACCGGGATATCCATCGCGCGGGCCACGTCCTTTAACACCAGTTTGGCCTTCATCGTGCCGAACGTGATGATTTGCGATACTTTATCGTGCCCGTATTTATGGCGCACGTAGTCAATCACGCGTTCGCGTCCGGCGTCGGACATATCAATATCCAAATCCGGCATACTCACGCGGTCCGGGTTCAAAAAGCGTTCAAACAGCAGTTTGTTTTGAATGGGGTCCACGCGCGTAATATCCAAGCTGTACGCCACCAGCGAGCCGGCGCCCGAACCGCGGCCGGGCCCTATCGGAATGCCGTTGGCGCGGGCCCAGTTGATGAAGTCCTGCACGATGAGGAAGTAGCAGTCAAACCCCATGGTGATGATGACGTTAAATTCGTATTCCAGCTGCTTCCAGTAGTTGTCCGGCACGTGGCCGTTCATTTTTTTGGTCAGGCCCTTGCGGCACAAATCTTTAAAGTATTCGGCCGAGTTGGGGAACTCGGGCGGAATATCAAATTTAGGCAAAATAAACCCGTGCTTGGGAAATTCCAAATTGCACTTTTCGGCAATTTCCAGCGTGTTGGTGCAGGCTTCGGGCGTGTGGGAAAAAAGGGCGCACATTTCTTCGGGCGATTTGAAATACAACTCGTGGGACATCTTCATCCGTTTCGGGTCGTTAAGCGTTTTACCCGTAGCAATGCACACGTGCACGTCGTGCGCTTCCCAATCTTCCTTCTTTTCGTAGTGGCAGTCGTTGGTGGCCACCACGGGGATGCCGGTGCGCTTGGCCACGTCCTTTAAAAGGGGCAGCGCTTCTATTTCTTCGCGGATGCCGTGGTCCATCAGCTCAATGTAGTAATTGCCTTTGCCGAAGATGTCTTCGTATTCTTTGGCCAGATGGCAGGCTTTTTCAAAACCGCCTTCTTCGCGCACGTATTGGGACAAAAAGCCTTTCAAACAGCCCGACAGACACAACAGCCCGCCGCTGTGCTGGGCCAGGATTTCTTTGTCTATGCGGGGGTGATAGTAATAGCCGTCCACCCACGCCATAGAGTTCAGCTTCATCAGGTTTAAATAGCCTTCGTGGTTGCGGACCAAAATGGTCAGGTGGCCGGTGCGGGATTTGTCTTTTTCGTTGTATTTGCCTTCGGTAATGTAGAACTCGCAGCCGATGATGGGCTTAATGCCGGCGGCGCGGGCCGAATCGTAAAAGTCCAGCGCACCGTACATATTGCCGTGGTCGGTAATGGCCATGGCCGGAATGCCCTGGGCCGCCAAACCTTGCAAAAAAGGGGAAGGCTTGTGGTTGTTGGATATGCGCAGCATACCGTCCAAAAGGGAATATTCCGTATGGTTGTGCAGTTGTACAAATTGAGGCATAAAACGAAATCCTTACAAGGTTGCCGGGCGCGGCGGCCGCGCGGGACCGGGAAGGTCCAAAATGTTATAAGATGTATATATGAAACATTATAGTAAATTAAAAGAAACAAAAATTTCTTCCAAAACGCTCTATCGCGGCGTGCTGGGGGTAAAGCTGGACGAGGTAAAATTGCTGAACGGCCGTACCTCTACGCGCCTGTATTTTGACCACCACGGCGCCAGCGGCATTTTGCCGGTGGAAGACGGCTGTGTGTACCTGGTGCAGCAGTACCGCTACCCCATTCGCCAGGCCACGTGGGAAATCCCGGCCGGCAAGCGCGAAAAAGGGCAAACCTTTTTGGCCTGCGCCAAGGCGGAGCTCAAGCAGGAAACGGGGCTGACGGCCAAATCGCTGAAAGAAATTCTGGTGTTTCACCCGTGCAACGCGTTTTCCAACGAGGAACAGCACCTTTATCTGGCCACGGGCTTAACGCGCGGCAAGGACCAGCCGGACGAAGACGAATTTTTAAATTTGCAAAAATTCCCGCTGGAAAAAGCCTACAAGATGATAGAAAAGGGGGAAATCACCGACGCCAAAACGATTATCACCCTGCAGTGGTACCGTATCCACGGCAAATAACTTTCAAACGTGCTGGATTTTGTTTTCCCCGCGGGAAAGCGCGGGGTTTTTGGTCGGTAAAAAGGAAGAACGCAGACAGCCTTGATTTGTTTTTTTTTTTTGATAAATTTTGGCTATGAACAAAATTTAACAAAAAACACCTACGGCGGGGGGAAACGCCGGATTTACGCTAATAGAGCTATTAGTAGTCGTTTTAATTATTGGCATACTGGCGGCGGTCGCGTTGCCGCAGTATAAGATGGCGGTTAACAAATCCCGTATGGCACACGTTTATATGTGGGGGGATGACGCCGCGCGGGAAGCCGAGCTGTTCTATTTGGCCAACGGACGCTATCCCACTACTTTTTTGGAAATGGGTGTGCAAATCCCGGGGTGTACGCATACAGATCAGTATCGTAATGGATGTCCGGATAACCCGTATGTGGGAAATGTGGAAATTTCCAATGGCGGTATTTACCTCAATTTGCGCGGCACCGTTTTCCCGGCAGGAGTCCGATACTTACGCTTTTTTGAGCAGATAAATCAAAACAAAACGCATAAGCGTTTGTGTGTGCCCAATTATAATAATTCCGCCGAATCAATACAATTTTGCAAAGCACTCAGCCACGCGGAACCCGTCCGTATCTGGTCGGGCAACGCCTATCCGCTGGACTGATTACCAGGATTGTTTCTTTCCGCCGTCATAGGCGTATCCCAAACCGTGGCGGATAAGTTCTTCGGCCAAATCCTGCCCGCCGGCATTGGTTACGCCGCAGAGCAGGCGGAAGTATTTATCCCGCCCACAGTCCGTCAGCGTGATGGGCTTTTGGGACAGAAATGCTTTGGTAAAAGCCTTGGCCTCTTGAGCTAGGGCTTTTTCTTGTTCGGATTTTCCTTTTATTTCCGGGCAATCCACGCCGCGCACGCGCACGGGTACTTTTTCGCAATACACGGCCAGGGAGCAGTTTAAATTGATTTTAAACGTGTCCCCGTCGTATACGGACGCGACGGACACATTGCGCAGCAGGTCTCCGTCTTCCACGGGGCCGGTTTGGGTAAGCGGCTTGCCGCGCTGCTGCAAGAAAAATAACACGCACGCCACAATCACCGACGCCCAAAATTTGGCGCGGCGGCTTAAACGCAGGGTATTTTTCCGTCTTCTTCGGGTCATATTACAGGCACGGCAGCCACACATGCAGGGCGGCCGGTTCCACGGCAATGTCCAGCCGGTCTTGCGTTTTGCGGGGTTCGCCGTCTATGTGGTAGACAATGTCGCCTTGCTGGATAATGCGCGCCTGTTTGACCCGTTTGGTTTGCGTAATGCCGAACGGGCGCCAATGGTCCGTAAAGAAAGACGGCGCCGCCAGCGCGAGCTTCCATTTGGGGGCGTCGGCCACCGCCACCATATCCAGTTCTCCGTCGGTCAGGCTGGCTTCGGGCGCGATTTTAAAGTTGCTTCCGTATTGGCGGCCGTTGGCAAACACCAAGGTCAGCGGCTCCATAAATTCTTCCGGCTGGCCGTCCGTTTGTACGCGCAGCATATGCGGTTTGTAGGTAAATGCCGTTTTGGCGCCGATTTTAAAATACGGCCACATCCCGCGCGCGCCGTTTTTGCCCTGCTCCATAAACTGCCAGGCGATGTCGGCCTCTATGCCGACGCCGGCCAGATTTAAAAAGAGTTCCCCGTTAATACGGCCGACGTCGCACACCGTCGGGCGCGGTTTTTGCAGGCGGGCCAGCGCTTCGGGCACCAAAAGCGGCATGCCCAGCTCTCGCGCAAACCCGTTGCCCGAGCCGTGGGGAATGACCGCCAAGGCCGTGGCAGTGCCCACCAGGCCGCGGGCCGTTTCGTTGATGGTGCCGTCGCCGCCGATGGCTACGGCCGCGTCGCAGCCTTGCTGGGCGGCTTCGCGTGCCAGTTCCGTGGCGTGGCCGGGGGCCTGGGTCAGGCGCATGTCCGCCCCGGGAAAGTTGAGTTGTATGGCAGCGGCCAGGGCGGAAATTTTGTCCGCGTTCCCGTTTAATTTGCCGCTGTGCGGATTTAAAATAAAGCGAAGTTTCATAATTTATTCACCTGGTCCTTATTTTGCAGGGCGGAAGGGTTTTCCCGCAGTGCGTCGTAAATCCGTTCGGCTTTGAGCAGGCCGTTGCCGATGCCCGCCAGCTTGGCGCCTACGCTTAACACAAAAGCCATAAATACCGCAAAAAGCAGCAAATTAATGACCTGGGAAATGCTTTTCATCGGCACCAATACGGGGCCGTACGCCGTGTTTAACTGCATATCGGCCAGCTGCACGATGGGCATTACGGCGTTGCCGCCGGCAAAAACTTTGTACATACCGATTAACGCAAAAAACGCCAGCAACAGCCCGGCGCAAATCAGCAAATAACCAAAAATTTTATTCATAGCCAACGCTCCTTTCCCATTATAACAAAACAGGCAGCAAGTCCGGCAGCGCGGCAATTTTCAGGTAGGCCGGCTGTTCGGGTTCGTCGCTTTCTTCGTGCTTCCAGTTGCACGCGCAGGGCAAATACGCGGCCTGCGCGCCGGCTTCCATCGCCGGGAACACGTCGGACTTGAGCGAATTGCCCACCATCAGCACTTCGGCCGGTTTGGCCCCCAGCCGCACAAACAGCGCGCGGTAGGCGGCGGGCGTTTTCTCGCTGACGATTTCCACATGGTTAAAAAGCGGCAGCAGCCCGGAATTTTTTAATTTGCGCTCCTGGTCCAACAAATCCCCTTTGGTCACCACGGACAAATGATACTTGCCGGCCAGTTTTTCCAGCGTAGGGCGCACCCCGGGCAGCAGTTCCACCGGGTGCAGGATGAGCTCCCGGCCGATGCGCAAAATTTCCTGCATGGCGGGCGCCGCCTGCTCGGGCGGCAAAATTTGCAGGGCCGTTTGCACCATAGAAAGCATAAAACTTTTGGCCCCGTAGCCGAAAACGGCCAAATTGTCCATTTCGGTATTAAACAGCGCCTCTATGGCCTGCGCGGGCGGCATTCGGTCCGCCGCCAGGCGGGCAAATTGTTGTTCGGCTTGGCGGTAAAATTCTTCATTTTTCCATAACGTATCGTCCGCGTCAAAGCATACGTAGCAGACGTTTGCAGCGTAAATCGGCATGGCAACTCCCGCGGGCGGCGCGCGGAGCGTCCCCCGTATTTGATATACTTTATTATATATGTTTATTTGGTAACAAGAAGGTTTTATGAAAACAAGCACAGAAATTAGAAACGGTTATCTCCAATTTTTCCATTCCAAAGGGCTGCCGATTATCGCCTCCAGCTCGCTGATTCCGCACTCGGACCCGACGCTGTTGTTTACTTCGGCGGGTATGGTGCAGTTTAAAGCTAATTTTTTAGGGATTGATAACTCCCTCAAAAACGCCACCACCTGCCAAAAGTGCGTGCGCACCACGGATATTGACAGCGTGGGTTTTACCGAACGCCATTTGACGTTTTTTGAAATGCTGGGCAACTTTTCGTTCGGCGATTATTTTAAAAAGGAAGCCATTGACTGGGCCTGGGAATACCTGACCCAAGTGCTGGGTATGCCGGCCGACAAGCTTTACGTCAGCATTTACAAAGGCGGCATCGCCCCGCGCGACGCCGAAGCGTATGAAGCGTGGCTGAAATACGTGCCGGCCGAACGCATTTTTGAATTGGACGAAGCCGATAACTTCTGGACGATGGGCCCCACCGGCCCGTGCGGTCCGTGCACCGAAATCTATTACGATTTTGGCCCCAACGGCTGCAAAAATCCGCATTGCGACATTACGTGTAACTGCGGGCGCTTTGTGGAAATTTGGAACATCGTGTTTGAAAGCTACAACCGCCAGGAAGACGGCACCTTTAAACCCCTGCCGCACAACAACATTGATACGGGCATGGGCTTGGAACGCTTGTGCATGGCGGTGCAAGGGGCCAAAAACGTGTTTGAAACGGACCTGTTCGCCCCGCTGATTCGCCAGGCGCAAAAAGATTTGCATATTCAGGGCAAAACCAAGGAAGAAGTTTCCGCCCTGCGCATTATTGCGGACCACGTACGCAGCTCCAGCTTTTTGATTGCCGAAGGCATTTTGCCTTCCAACGAAGGCCGCGGCTACATCTTGCGCCGCTTAATCCGCCGCGCCGCGCGCTACGCCAAACTGATGGGGAACGATAAACCCTATCTCTACACGCTGGTGCCGGTCGTGCAGCAGATTTTTGCGGGTCTGTACCCGGAAATTGACAAGAACATGTCCCACATCCAGGACGTGCTAAAGCAGGAAGAAACCACGTTCTTAAAAACGTTGGTTACCGGCGAAGAAAAACTTTCGGCCCTGCTGGCCACTTGTGGCAAAACCTTGCCCGGCGAAGAAGCCTTCCACCTGCACGAAACGTTTGGTTTCCCGCTGGAATTGACGCGCGAAATCGCCGCCGCCAAGGGCGTGACCGTGGACGAAAAGGGCTACGAAAAAGCCAAAACGTCCGCCCAGGCCAAAAGCCGCTCATACGCGGATGAATTCAGCAAAGAAAAAGCGATGATGATGCAAAAGCTGGAAAACGGCTACCCCGCCACGCATTTTACCGGTTACGAAACGTTAACAGACCAGGCCGAAGTGCTGGCGTTACTCAACGAAAAATTTGAACCGACGGATGCCATTTGCGGCGAAGGGTATGCGGTCTTTAACCAGACGCCCTTTTATGCCGAATCGGGCGGCCAGGTGGGCGATAAAGGCGTCATCCTGGCGGGTGGCAAAGAAACGGCCCGCGTGGAAGACGTGCAAAAACCGCTGGGCAAAGTGTACGTGCACAAAGTAAACGGTACGCTTAAAAAAGGCGAAAAAGTTACCCTGTCGGTGGACGCGGCCCTGCGCAAACGCTGCATGGCCAACCACAGCGCCATCCACTTGGTCAACGCGGCCCTGCGCCAGGTGTTCGGCACATCCGTGCACCAGAGCGGGTCTTATGTGTCGCCGGAGCGCTTCCGCTTTGACTATACGCTTTCCAAAACCCCGTCGGCCGAAGAATTGAACCGCGCGTGGGCGATTGCCAACCAGGCGGCCGAAGCGGCCCTGCCCGTGACGTGCCAGGTGCGCCCGCTGAAAGACGCCGAAAAATTAGGCGCCGTTACGCTATTGGGCGAAACCTACGCCGACCCGGCCCGCTTTGTGCTGATGGGCGGCGATTTTGACCACCCGGAACAAAAATACAGCCTGGAATTGTGCGCCGGTACGCACGTGAAGAACACGTCCGAAGTCATCACCGTCCTGGTGCTGAAAGAAGGCTCCGTGTCTGCGGGCGTGCGCCGTATTGAAGGCGTGGCCGGTTATGCCGCGCTGGACTATTTAAAGAACGTCAACCGCCAGGCCGACGAATTGGCCGGGCGCTTGGAAGTGCCGGCCAAAGACGTGTTTACCCGCGTGAGTGCGATTATGGACGAGCTGAAAGAAGTCAAACGCCGCTATACCCAATTCCGCGAAAAAGCCCTGGCGGCCGGTGGAATGGACGAAATTTCGTTCACGATGAAAAACGGCTCCGTGCTGGTGCTGCGCCGGGCGGACGGTGCCGAACCCAAAGAACTGCGCACCATTGCCGATACGGTGGCCCAAAAGCACAAACAGGCGTTAGTCGTTGTGACGTGCGATAAAGACGGCAAACGCTCGTTTGTGGTCAAAATGGCGGGCAAACTGCCTAACGTGGACGCGGTGACCGTGGCCAAACAAATCGCGGCAGACCTGAACGGCCGCGCCGGCGGTCGGCCCGATTTTGCCCAGGGCGGCGGCGAAGCCAAACGCCCGTGGCAGGATGTCATTGGCCAACTGAAAGATACGTTGTAATTTGAGCAGTATACGTAAAAACGCCCCGGGGCAAGCCGGGGCGTTTTTTGTTTGTCTGAATTTATTCTTGCATCAAAGCGGCGCGTTGTTGTTGCAAGGTTTCTTTGTTGGCTCTGATAAAAGCAATCAAATCTTTCATTCCTTCTGCCCGTTGTTTGGCTTCGGGCAGTTTGGCGGCGTCCAGCTGGTCCGCCGGGACGGCTTGAAACGGGTCAAACGGGTGGGCGTGTTCAAACGCAAGTGCCCGTTCCATTTGCTTTACCCAATTGTCCATATTGCTGCCAGCATATCCATTGATGGCTATTCCCAGGCCGGAGTGAATATAATTATACAGCTGCCCTCTGTTTAAACCATTTCCCAATACCACCATTTGGCCCAGCACCGGGGTGCCGGCTTCGGCCGCCAGGTGTTGGTACAGCTGGGGGGAAATGGCGCTATGGTCGTTTTCCATGGTGCCAATCATCATGGCGCGGTATTGCGCCACGTAAAACCAAAAAACGGCTTCATCTTTTTGCCCGTTTAAAAACAAATCATTGGCGTAAATAAACAAATACGCCGGGTCCAGCTGGTTCAGCTGGGTGATGTGCTGTTCGTACTTGGCGTTAACAAATTTTACGGGCCGAAGGGCCTGCTCGTCTTGCGGAGCGGTATGGCCACAGCCAATGAGCAGGCTGCAGCAAAGAATGTGGGGGAAAAAAGAGTGACGTATGCGCATAAAAGGCTCCTGGAATAAATCGGAATGATTTTATTTTAGCTTAATGTGGAAGAATTGTCTAATAAAAAATAGGCGAAAAGCGGGGCCATGTCTGGCAGGAAAAGCGCCTGCTTGGCCATCTACGCGTTGCATATCCTTTTTGCCTCATAAAAACCAGTGTTCCTTGCGGGGGTTGTTTTTTTTTTTTGATACACTGCCCTCACATTCAAGCCTGTGGAAAATACACTCACAAATAACGCAGCAAAAAGGCTTTCTAAGGAGATTGAAATGGAAAAAGGCTTTACTTTGATAGAATTGTTGGTTGTAGTGCTTATTATTGGTATTTTGGCAGCTATTGCCGTCCCGCAATATCAAAAAACGGTGGAAAAATCGCGCGGGGCAGAAGCGCTGACAATTATGCGCAGTTTAGCGCAAGCCATCCAGGTTTATCATTTAGCTAACGGCACGTATCCCACCAGTTTGGAAGAGCTGGACATAACGGTCCCTTTTACCAAACAAAGCAATATCAGCTATTCAAACGACGATTGGAAATTGGAATTTTTTCCACAGTCCAATGTGATGGGATGCAGCGTACGGATGACGCGATTGTCCGGGAATTATTCGGGGCAAGGGTTTCACTATTTTATTGGGGATGAGCGTTCTCACTTGTTGGGGGTGTATTGCTATGAATATTGGACGCATGATACCTACTGCACCAAAGTGTGGCAATTACAAAACGGGATTGACATAACCGGGTATGGTTATTGGACTAGGGCCCGTGTTTATGCCATGTAAACGGGGAAGGCCCCGGGCAAGAGTGGTTTCCGTGAAAGGGATGACAGTGCCTGCTTTTTTTGTTATAATATTTGTACCTAGTTGTTTAAGTAAAGCCGGGGCGAATGCCTCGGCGAAAATTTGTTTGGTAGGATGGCTGAGCGGTCAAAAGCAACGGTCTGTAAAACCGTCGGGCTACGCCCTACATAGGTTCGAATCCTATTCCTACCACCATTTAACCACCCGCAAGGGTGGTTTTTTTATCCTCCGTCGGGTAATCTCGGACCAAAATTGCTAGAATATCACTATGCCAAAGACCTCTCTCACCCCTTTAATGAAACAATACTACGATATCCGGGCCCAATACCCGGGCATTGTGTTGTTCTTCCGGCTAGGTGATTTTTATGAAATGTTTGACGAGCAGGCCCGCGAAGTAAGCACGCTGTTGGGCCTTACGCTCACCGCGCGCAACGGCACCCCGATGTGCGGCATTCCGTACCACGCGGCAAACAACTACATTGTACGGCTTCTTAACGCCGGGAAGAAAATCGGCATTTGCGAGCAAACCAGCTCGGTGATGGACAAAAACACCAAACTTTTTGAACGCAAAGTCATTCGCATCATCACCCCCGGCACGCTGATGGAAGACACCCTGTTGGACGCCAACCAGTCCAACTACCTGGTGGCGCTGAGTGTTGAGCCCAACGGGTGGGCACTTTCGTGCGTGGAGGTGTCTACCGGCGAATTTTGGGTCAACCAAAACGATAAAGACCCGACCTTAACCAATTTAGCCGCCGCCCTGGCGGGCAGCAACCCATCGGAAATTTTGGGGAACAAAAACACCCTGCAAGCCCTGAAGGAAAAAGTGGTAC